>CAMDHB010000025.1 GCA_945897655.1 Pseudorhodobacter antarcticus | reverse complement strand
GAGGGCCATCCGGAGGGCTTTTGGACAGGCATGGTTCTGAAGGGCCGCCCGATTGGCGCAACCGCCGGGGGCCATGGGGCGGGCGAGGTGATCAACCTGGGGTCCCTTGCCATCTCGCAACGCCTGAAGATGAGCGCGATTGCCGGTATGGTGTCGCCCTATCCGACCTATGGCGAGGTCAGCAAACGTGCTGCGGGCGCGTATTTTTCCCCCAAACTCTTTGACAGCGCTATGGTAAAGCGTGTGGTGAGGGCGGTGCAAAGGTGGTTGCCGTAGGGGAATGGGTGCAGTGCGGGTCAGTCGTGGGTTTCTGAACACATTGTCAGGGCGTTTCCTGATGCTGACCGTGGCCTTTGTCATGCTGGCCGAGGTGCTGATCTTTGTGCCCTCCATCGCGCGGTTCCGGGCCGATTTCCTGCTGATGCGGTTGAAAGAGGCGCAGATCGCCGCATTGGCGCAACTGGCCACGCCCGACACCGTCTCGCCCGAGTTGCAGATGGAACTGTTGAAAACTGCGGCAGTGTTCAACGTGGTTTTGCGGCGGGATGAGGTGCGGCAATTGGTGCTGTCCTCGCCCCTGCCCTCACCCATCGCGGCGACCTATGACCTGCGGATGGCCGGACCGTTCCAGTTGATCGCCGATGCCGGAATGGTGCTGCTGGAGCCGGAAAACCATGTGATCCGCGTGATCGGCAACCCCGTGCAGGAGGCGGGCACGCTGATCGAAGTCACCATGGAAAGCGGCCCCCTGCGCCGCGCGATGGTCGATTACGGCCTGCGGATTCTGGCGATTTCGGCGCTGATATCCGGGATCACGGCGCTTTTGCTGTTCACCGCCGTCCGCCGCTTGATGGTCGTGCCGATCAGCCGCGTGGTGCGCCACATGCAAGCCTATGCCGAGGCGCCCGAAGATGCACGGCTGGTCATCGAACCCAATGCCGGCGTTCTGGAACTGCGTCTGGCCGAAGAGGCGCTGCAATCCATGCAAAAGCAGTTGACCAGCGCCCTGCGCCAGAAAGAGCGGCTGGCCCAACTCGGCACCGCCGTGGCCAAGATCAGCCATGACCTGCGCAACATCCTGACCACCGCCCAGCTTTTCACCGACCGGCTGGAAAACAGCGCCGATCCTGCCGTTGCCCGGGCGGCACCCAAACTGGTCAACTCGATCTCTCGTGCCGTGAACTTGTGCGAAGCGACGCTGGCCTTTGGCAAGGCAGAGGAGGCCCCGCCGCGCCTGACCCGCTTTGCCCTGCGGCGGCTGGTCGAGGATATGGTCGAGGGCGAGGGTCTGCTGGCGGGCAGCCTGGTGAACTGCCTGATCGACATCCCGCCGGGCATGATCATTCGGGCCGACAGCGAACAATTGCACCGCGTTCTGACCAATCTGGTGCGCAACGCCAGTCAGGCGATCATGACAACCGGCAAGGAAGGCACGATCGAGATTTCCGCCGCCGAAGCCGACGCCGAATGGTGGATCAAGGTCGGCGACAGCGGCCCCGGCCTGCCCGCCAAGGCGCGCGAACACCTGTTCGCCGCCTTTCAGGGCGGGACGCGGCGTGGCGGCACCGGGCTGGGGCTGGCCATCGCCGCCGAACTGGTGCGCGGACATGGCGGCCGCCTTCTGCTGGACAGGTCCGATGAAGAGGGCACCGAATTCTCGATTCACCTGCCCAAACAGAATGATCAGACAGCGCTGGGTTAAGTACTTTTCACCCTTGCATTGCCCGGCCCTTGCGACTAAGTCCGCCATCTAGTGGATCCATAGCTCAGCTGGATAGAGCATCAGACTACGAATCTGAGGGTCGGGCGTTCGAATCGCTCTGGGTCCACCACTTTTCCTGATGATGTCATTACGCGACGTGAAACGCTTAGGTGCGCACATTTCGTTGCGGCCAATAGGCTGGCGCAAACGCCCATGCAGCTTCGCTGCCGGCCATCCCGCTTTCGGACGGTAGTTTCCAGCCGCGCCCGGCGTGTTAGTCCAGCGCGCTCAGGAACTCCTGCAACTCAGCCGGGGGCATTTTCACGATATGCTTGTCTTCCGGATAGGCGAGCGAGGCGACATCCGCTGCAAATTCGCGGAAGGCGGCAACCCGTTCGGCCTGCAAACGGTCATATTCTGCCGCAAAGTTGCGATAGACCTTGGAATGGCGCGGCATGTGGCCACGGTTGCTGCCCAAGATATCCTCGGCGAACAGATATTGCGCGTCGCAGCCAGCCCCGGCCCCCATGGACCAGAGCAGCAGGCCCACACGGCGGCTGATCTCGGCGGCAACCTCGACCGGAACCACCTCGATCTCGGCGGCAAAGGCACCGGCCTGTTCATAGGCGCGCACCTCGTTCAACAGGGCAAGGGCGCTTGCCGCCGTCTTGCCCACCGCCTTCATCCCGCCGGTCCAGGTGGCGCGCGACGGCACCAGACCAACGTGCCCGACGATCGGGATATGCTCGCGCGCCATCGCCTCGACCGTGTCCAGACCGCCGCTGCAGTAAACGGCATCGGCCCCCGCCTCCATCACCTGACAGCAAAAGCGGTGATAATCATCACGGGTGCCGACCTGCAGATGGGTCTTGCCCGTCATCGAAAACAGGCTCGGGGCCACCTCGCGGTAGCGCGGATGGGTGACCAGTTCGGGTGGCAGGGACACGATGTCGATCCCCGCTTCCTCGGCCGCCGCAGCCTCGTCCAGCGTCATGATCCGCAGCATGGTGAGCTGCCCGCGCCCCTTGGCGGCACGCAGATCGGCGATGGTCGGTTTCCGTCTGGTCATCGGCGTCTCCTCAAGGGGTCATTCGCCCGCACGGGCAATGTGGATGTCGTGAAACTCATCGCGGTAAGGCCGGGCCGTGGGGGGCAGCACCTTGCGGAAGTAATAGCTGGGGTCGCGGCGCTGCTGTTTCAGCGACCGGTAGACCTCCATGTAGCCATCCAGAAACGAGGTGTTGGGCGGCGGCAGATCATCCTTGATCAGGGCATGCAGGCGCGGCAGCGCGTGATAGGGCACCATCGGGAACATGTGGTGTTCGATGTGGTAGTTCATGTTCCAATAGAGCCAGCGGCTGATCGGGTTGATGTAGACCGTGCGGCTGTTCAACCTGTGATCCAGAACATTGTCCGCCAACCCGGCATGCTGCAAATGCCCGCACAGCACCATGTGCCAAGAGCCATAGATCCGGGGCAGGCCAATCAACATCAACGGCAGCCACGATCCCATCAGAATGGCCGTCACCACCGTGGCCGCATAGATCGCCATATGGACCCGCGCGACAAAGATCACCTTGCCGAATTCGGTCTCGGGGATGTAGTTCTTTTCGTCATCATTCAGCGTCCCGCCCGCCTGCCGGATCAGCGTCCGCAGGGAATTGACCGAACCCCAAACGTCAAAGAACGCCAGCACGGCCCGCAACACGGGTGGCGGACGCATCCACGAGATTTCGACATCGCGCCCCACGATATAGGTGTCGGTGTGGTGGCGCGCATGGCTCCACCGCCAGGTGACCGGATTGCGGATCACCATGAAGCTGGCGATGTTATAAACCACATCATTCAGCCAGCCGGTGCGAAACGCCGTGCCGTGCCCACATTCGTGCCAGCGGCTGTCACAGGACGACCCGTACAAAACGGAATAGACAAAGAAGAACGGCACGCAGGCCCATGTGCCCCAGAAGTGGATGGCCCCCACCGCCGAGCCCACCAGAATGGCCACCCACAGCGCCGTATCGCGCAGGGCAGGCCCATCGGTGCGCTGCATCAACTCTTTCATGACCTTGCGCGGCACTTCGGAATGGTACCATTCCGCCGATGCCAGCCCAACTTCGACCGCCCGACGCGAATCAGGCCCAACCAGACTGTAGTCACGCTTTTCAATCGGAATTGCCGTCGCGTCCATGTCAGCATCCTCGTTCTGCCGGAAGCGGTCGCCGTCAAGGCCGGGCCGCGCAGGTTGCCTGTAGAATCAAGGTATATCGCCAAACTTCAACAGAGCAAGGCCCAGATGCCTGTTTCCTGTGCAGTGGTCGTGCTGGTATTGTTTGAGGGGCTGGACGCGATTGCCCCGGGCGGGGCGCTGGTTCACCAAGCTGGGCATGACCCGACTGGGGGGCCGCTGCGACCAGCGGCTGGATCTGCAACACGCGATCACCCACAAGGTAGCGCTGTGGCTGGACCGCACCTTGCGCTGGGTTCCGGTGACGCCCGACATGCACCGCGTCCATCATTCGGTGATCCGGGCCGAACATGACCGCAATTACGGCTTTGCCCTGTCGGTTTGGGACCGGATTTTTCGCACCTATCGTGCTCAACTCGGGGCAAGACGTACGGGAGGTGGGGCTGGAATGGCAGGACGAGAAACCGGCGAAACCGGGGGGGAGCCTTTAGCTGCCCTTTCGCTGACCGACATTGCAGCACAGGCGGCAGCGCGGCACCTGCAAGTGCTGGGCGGTTTTGCCTGTCAGGATGACCCCACCCTGCCCGACGGAACACGCACCCTCCTGATGCTGGGGCCGCTGGAGCCGGGCTATTGGGCCGCCGTCACCGCCTCGCCCGAATGGGGCGGGCCGGACCCGGTGGACCGTTGGTCGCGCCGGGTTGTGGGCGGGCTTGCCTGCGATCTGGGGGCCAAGGCGCTGTTTCCCTTTGGCGGGCCGCCCTACCTGCCGTTCTTCACCTGGGCCCTGCGCACGGGGTCTGTCTGGGAAAGCCCGGTGAAGCTGTTGGTGCATGGTCAACAAGGCCTGATGGTCAGCTTTCGCGGCGCCTTGGCGCTGAAGCAGTCTTTAGACCTGCCCGCCCCACCCCCCCGGCCCTGCGACACCTGCGCCCAACCTTGCCTGTCCGCCTGCCCCGCAGGCGCGCTGACGGGCACCGGCTATGACGTGCCCCGCTGCCACGGGTTTCTGGACAGCGATCAGGGCCAAGACTGCATGACCGGCGGTTGCCTTGTGCGCAGCACTTGCCCCGTGTCCCAAGCCTATGCAAGGATGCCTGAACAATCGGCCTATCACATGAGGCAATTCCACCGATGAAGCGTTTGATCCTGACACGGCATGCGAAATCCAGCTGGGACGATCCGGCCACCCCAGACCACGACCGCCCGCTGAATGAGCGCGGCAAGGCGGCTGCGGCCGAGCTTGGGGTCTGGCTCGCCTCGCGCGGCTATGTGCCGGGGGAAGTGCTGTGTTCAGATGCCGAACGCACGCGCGGCACCTTTTCTGGCCTGGCCCCCGCCCTGCCCGGCACGCCGATCCTGCACCTCAAGCCCGCGCTTTACCATGCCGGGCCGGATGTGATGCTGGCCGTCCTGCGCCATGCCACCGATGACTGTGTGATGATGATCGGCCACAACCCCGGTATAGCCGAGTTTGCCGAACGTCTGTTGGCCCACCCGCCGATCCACCCCGAATTTTCCCGCTAGCCCACGGGCGCCACACTGGTCTGCGATTTCGTGACCGACACTTGGGCCGAGGTTGGCTTTGGCGCTGCCGTCACAGTCGATTTCATCGTCCCGCGCGAGTTTGTGGTGTAATCCTGTCCAATCAGCTCAACCGTTTGGATAGAACTGGTCCAGAAGAAAAGCTTCCTTCCTGAAAAAAAACTCATTGATATCAGGGGGAAGCTTCGCTCGGGCTATCTGAGTGGTCGATGCATTTACCCGGTCGCCCTTGGACAGGATGGCATCAACCTTTTCCAGGTGAAACCAATCGGGGTGAACGGAAACCAACTTTTCGCGCAAGTCGGCATTCAGGCTTTCGTTTCGCAAAATAACGGAAGCGATGTTGTGCTGCCGGTAAATGTCCTTCAGGCTTTCGACACCCGCATTCAGAAACCTGTCACGGGGATTTACCACCGAAAGGGCGAGAAATCGCCAAGTTTGAAATCCCATGCCCAGACCGGCAACATCGGCATAGCCTTCGCCAAGCACCTTGGCGTTGGCAGCATCCAGAATGAAGCGCATCCAGTCGTCAAAACCATCGGCATGATAAAGGTCCTCCCGTCCGATGCTTTTGATCCGTGAAAATACTGCGCCCTTCTCATCTAGTCCGTAACGAAACAGACTGACGTATTGCTCCAGCGGGTGCCGCACGGAAATGGCATAGGTTGTGCCGGGCCGGGCCTCTGCCACACGAGCATGTTGTTCGGAATGATGGAGGCCCAAATTTGCGCATTCCCGCAGGAATGCACTGATAAAGGTCGACCCGGTCTTCTGAACGTCCAGATAGACAAGCTTGCCGTAGTCCTCCACCCTTCGACCTCAGTGCCCCAGAATCTGGCTCAGGAACAGCTTCGTGCGGTCCGATTTCGGGTTGTTGAAAAACTCCTTCGGCTCGTTCTGCTCCACGATCTGGCCCTGATCCATGAAGATCACCCGGTTCGCCACGGCCTGGGCAAAGCCCATCTCGTGCGTCACGCAGATCATCGTCATGCCTTCTTGGGCCAGTTCGATCATGGTGTCCAAGACTTCCTTGATCATCTCGGGGTCCAAAGCCGACGTCGGCTCGTCAAACAGCATGATCCGCGGTTTCATGCACAAGGAGCGCGCAATCGCCACGCGCTGCTGCTGGCCGCCCGACAACTGCCCGGGATACTTGGCCGCCTGTTCGGGGATCTTGACCTTCTTCAGGAAGTGCATCGCCACCTCTTCGGCGTCCTTCTTGGGCACCTTGCGCACCCAGATCGGGGCCAGCGTCAGGTTCTCCAGAATGGTCAGATGCGGGAACAGGTTGAAATGCTGGAACACCATGCCAACCTCGGACCGCACCTTGTCGATGTTCTTCAGGTCGCTGGTCAGTTCCGTGCCATCCACGATGATCTGGCCCTGCTGATGCTCCTCCAGCCGGTTGATGCAGCGGATCAGCGTCGATTTGCCCGACCCTGACGGCCCGCAAACCACGATCCGCTCGCCCCGCGACACGGTCATGTTGATGTCGCGCAGCACGTGAAAGGTGCCATACCATTTGTTCATCGCCGTGATCTGGATGGCCACTTCATCCGTTACGGTCATTTTTGCTGCGGTTGCCATCAGCGGGCTCCTATCGGTGATCGGTCTTGAGTTTGCGCTCAAGATACATGGAATAGCGGGACATCGGGAAGCAGAAGGCAAAGAACAACAGGCCGACGAAGATGAACAGTTCCCAGTAAATCCCGTTCCACTCCTGATTGGCGCGGATCGAGGCCACCAGTTGCAGCGGGTCTTGCAACGAGATGAAGCTGACCAGCGTCGTGTCCTTGAACAGCCCGATGAAGTTGCCAACGATGCCCGGGATCGACACTTTGAGAGCCTGGGGCATGATGATCAGCCGCTGCGCCTGCCAATAGTCCAGGCCCAGCGCATCGGCCGCCTCGTACTGACCACGCGGCAGGGCGGCAAGGCCCCCACGAACCACCTCGGCCATATAGGCGGCAGAAAAGATGGTGACCATGATGATGACGCGCAAGATCACGTCAAACTCGGTCCCCGGCGGCAGGAAATAGTTCAGCAGCAACGACGCGACGAACAGCAAGGTGATCAGCGGCACGCCGCGAAACCCCTCGATAAAGGCGACGCAGGTCGTTTTGACGACGAACAGGTCAGACTGGCGGCCAAGGGCCAGCAGAATGCCCAAGGGCAGCGAAAAGGCGATGCCCGACACCCCGATGACCGAGGATAGCAGGAACCCCCCGAATTCATGCGATTGCAGCGTACGCAGACCAAAGGGCAGGGCCGTCTCCAAAACGTTGGCCAACGGGGCGCAGAGGTAAAGCCAGTACAGGATTGGCGCAATGATGGCCGCGACGATGCCAAGCAGGCCATTGACCGGGGTCAGCACACGATAGGCGGCATAGGCCACGCCAAAGGCCAGAAGAATGGCGACGGGCAGCCAGACCGTGCCCCCCCATAGCAGCCAGAACGCGACAGCCGGGAAGGCAAAGGAAAACCACAGCAACTTGCGCGGCACCCAGGTGAACAGCACCGGGCCCAGGGCAACCAGCATCAGCACCATCGTCAGCGTCGGCCGCCAATACAGATCACGTGGGTAAAAGCCGAAGATGATCTGCTGCCAGCGTTCATTGATGACCGCAAAGCAGGCCCCCTTCTTCCCCTCGCCAAAACTCGCCTCCACGATCGCGCGGCATTCCTGCAAGGTTGACGCGTTCCAGACCGACCGGCTCAGCCAGGGGCCGATGGTGGCCACGATGACGTAAACGAAGTACAGCGCCGCCAGGGTCAAAATGGTGTTCAGCGGACCGGAAAACAGGTTCTCGCGCATCCAGCGCAGGGCACCCACTTCGCTGGACGGCGCCTTTTGCGGGGCCAGCATCTTGTCGCGGACGAATGCGGTGTCGGCCATCTTAACGCTCCTTCAACGCAATGCTTTTGTTATAAACGTTCATCAGGGCCGAGATGATCAGGCTGATTGTCAGATAGATCCCCATCAACAACAGCATCGATTCCATCTCGCGCCCGGTCTGGTTCATCGTGATCCCGCCCAGCGTGGACCGCAGGTCCATGTACCCCACGGCAATCGCCAGCGAGGTGTTCTTGGTGATCGACAGGTACTGCGAGATCAGCGGCGGCACGATCAAGCGCAACGCCTGCGGCAACACGACCAGCCGCAGCGCCAACCCGCTGCGCAGACCCAACGCCAGCGCTGCCTCAGTCTGGCCACGTGATATGGCCATCACACCGGCGCGGACGTTTTCAGCGATATAGGTCGCGGAATACACGGACAGCGCGATCCACATCGCAATCAGCGAATTGCGCGCCTGCAAGCCGCCGTTGAAGTTGAAGCCCTTCAGTTCCGGATAGCCCAGATGAAAGCCCAGCGCGAATTTCAGCGCCACAATCGGTACCGTGATGATCAGCACCGATTTCCACCATGTCACGGGGCGCACCCCCGTTACATGCTGCACCTTGGTGGCCGAAGCCTGAATGCGCCGATACCCCCAGACCGACCCGATGATCACGGCAAGGATGGCCAGCAGGTTCAGACTGACCGAGAAGTAGCCCAGTTGCAGCGACCCCATCCCATGTTCGAACAGCGGTTCGGGCAGGTAAACGCCCCGGTTCGTGACCGCGACCGAATCAAACAGGATCATTGATGCCGACGGGTTCTCACCCCGAAACTCCTTGGGTTCGGGCATCGAGATGGACATGATCGCGTTTACCAGCACGATCCACAGAACCACCGGCACATTGCGGACGGTTTCGATGTAGATCGCCATCAGGCGCGACACGATCCAGTTCTTCGACAGCCGCAGCACGCCGGCAATCAACCCGATGATCGTGGCCAGCACACAGCACAGGAATGCCAGAAACAGCGTATTCAGCAGCCCCACCACCAGCGCACGCCCGTGGGTGCTGTCATTGGTGTATTCGACCAGGGTCTGGTTGATGTCATAACCGGCGCGCACGAACAGAAAGCCAAAGTCGAAATCCTTGCCCTTCAGCGACAGGTTGTGGATCGTGTTGTCCACCAGCCAGACAAAAAAGGCGATCAGCAGCGCCAGAAAGACCACCTGAATGGTCAGCGAGCGATACCTTGTGTCATAAATAAGCATTCCCAGACGGAAATTGCTTCCCGGTGCATCAACCGCAGTCGACATTGAATAACCCCCAAAGTTCCCCTGGCTCGTGCAGCAATGGCCCGGGTTGAACGGCAGACTGGATAGGAAAAGGGCGCGCCAATCTGGCGCGCCCTGATGTCGCCCGGATCTACCGGAACGGCGGGGAGTACTGCAGACCGCCCTGGGTCCACAGCGCGTTCAGACCACGCGCCAGGCCGATCGAGGTCGAAGCGCCGATGTTGGCTTCGAAGATCTCGCCATAGTTGCCGCCAGCCTTGATCGCCTTGACAGCCCAGTCCTTGGACAGACCCATCATCGCGCCCAGTTCACCTTCGGTGCCCAGCAGACGGTTGATCTCCGGGTTGACGCCCGGTGCAGCAGCCATCTCGTCGACGTTGGTCGAGGTGATGCCCAGTTCTTCGGCGGTCAGAAGGGCGTTGAACGTCCACTTGACGATGTCAGCCCACTGGTTGTCGCCATGACGCACGACCAGTGCGAGCGGCTCTTTGGAGATGATTTCCGGCAGCAGAACATGCTCGGAGGCATCGGCAAAGGTTGCGCGGGTTGCAGCCAGACCCGACGCATCGGTGGTGTACACGTCGCAGGCGCCAGCGGTGTACTGCTGTTCGGCTTCGGCGTTGTCCTTCAGCGGCACGGGCTCATAGGTCATGCCGTTCGACTTGAAATAGTCGGCCAGGTTCAATTCGGTCGTGGTGCCGGTCTGGATGCAGACGGTAGCGCCGTCCAGTTCCTTGGCGGACGACACGCCCAGCGATTTTTTCACCATGAAGCCTTGGCCGTCATAGTAGTTCACGCCGACGAAATCCAGCTTCAGGTCATTGTCGCGCGAATAGGTCCAGGTGCTGGTGCGTGCCAGCATATCGACTTCGCCAGCGGCCAGCGCGGTAAAGCGCGTCTCGGACGACAGCGGAATGACCTTGACCTTCATCGGGTCGCCCAGAACGGCAGCGGCAATCGCGCGGCAGAAGGCCACGTCAAAGCCCTGATAGACGCCGTTCGCATCGGGGGCCGAGAATCCGGCCAGACCAGCGTTCGATCCGCAGTTCAATTCACCGCGTGCGATCACGTCTTCCAGCGTGCCGGCACCAGCCGCGCCCGCGACAACGGCAGCAGCGGCCATCGTCCCGAACAGTACAGATTTTTTCATGGATACCTCATCCTGTTGATCCACCCCTGCGGGTGGTTTGATTGGTCGGGGTTCGCCCGGACCGGTCTTAGGGATTTCCCCAAAGTGTTGGTAGTCTTCTATGACGCCAAGCCTACGTCAAGAACCGTTTCGGGTGCCCGACGTTTCGTTGAACTAAGGTATCATTTGGGGGAAATCCCTGACCAATTGGGCGGGATTCGGCAAAAATTGATCAGTTTGCCGCGCAGATTGCCCAAAATGCAGCCGCCTGATGAAAGGCTAGGCGCTTTGTTTCCGCCAAAGCGGCCGCTTCGCTGTCTTCACCCCACAGCGACGCCTGATAGGATTCGTCGATTCGGCTCAACTCCCAAGCCTCTTCCGGCGCCAATCTGCTGTGGATCACGGCGAATGCCAGCACCAAGGAACCCGACAACATCACCAGATCATGAAAGGCCGCAATCTGAAACGGGCTCAGCGCAGCGGTCATCTGGTGCAGCCGCGCCGTCGACCCGACAGGCTGGGGGATGTGCATGACGCCCGCCACAGCCACCAACGGCGCCCCCAGTTCCGTGGCAGCCCAGTCCAGCAGCGGGTCCCAGCCAGCCTGTTGCAGGGCGATCAACTCGACCGGGGAAGTTGCCCGGTAGCACAGCAGATCCGAATCGCCATAGGCGGCCAGCAGGCCCACAACCTCGTCAAACTGCGGTGCCACTTTTTCCAGTGCGGAATTGGCCGCTCGGGTAAAGGGCATCGTCTCGGGCCGCACCAACCCCTGCTGCGCCTGCCATTCATCGGCAATCGCCTCAGCCATCGCACGGGTCGGCACCACCAGCAGGTTCTTTCCAGGCGTCTTGACCGGACGTGCATCCAGCCGCACGGTAAAGCCGCCTTCGCAGGCCTCAACCGTGGCGTCCTTCCAGAACCGTTTCGGCTTCCAGCTCACTCAGACCCCCCAAACGGGTCGGCGGGCACGTCTTTCTCGTGCCAGTCCAGCATTTTCCACGTCTTGGCCATGTGATCGGGCAAGGGTGCTGTAAAGGTCATCAGCTTTTTGGTGATCGGATGTTCAAAAGACAGCATCCGCGCATGCAGATGCATCTTGCGGCTGACATCCCCGCCAATATTCGCCCCCCAACCATCGCCAAGGTTATCTGCACTGGCGCCACCATACTTGCTGTCCCCGATGATGGGATGGCCCATTTCGGCCATATGGGCGCGCAACTGATGGGTGCGGCCCGTCACAGGCTCCAGCGCCATCCAGGACATCCGATTGGCCAGGAACCACAGCACGAAATAATCGCTCTGCGCCCGCTTGGCATCGGGGAAGTCGGCCATCTTGGCGGGGTGAACGCAGATCATCCGCTCCCCCTCGCCCCGCCCGCCGGGGGCCTTCATCAACCCGTATTTGATCGACCCCTTCTTGGGGTTCGGAACTCCCGCCACCAGCGCCCAATAAATCTTGCGCGTCGCCCGGTGCCGCAACGCCTCAGACAAGGCCCGCGCCACGCGGTCGGTGCGCGCCAGCATCAGCAACCCCGAGGTGTCCTTGTCCAACCGGTGAACCAGCTTCGGCCGGTCCTTGAAGCCGAACTTCAACGCTTCGGTCAAACCATCCACATGCCGATCCCCCTGCCCCGACCCGCCTTGCGAGGGCAGGCCGGCAGGCTTGTTCAGGATGATGATATGCTCATCCTTCCACAGCACGCAGTCCTGGATCATCTTGGTGTCCGCCGGGCTGACACCCCGGGCGGTTGATTGCACCGGCGCCGCCATATCCGGCAACGGCGGCACGCGGATCACCTGCCCCGGCACAACATGGTCCGATGCCTTGGTCCGGCCAGAATCGACACGGATCTGACCGGTGCGACACAGCTTTTCCACCGCCCCTTGGGTCAGATGCGGAAAGCGCCGCTTGAACCAGCGGTCCAGGCGCTGTTCGCCCTCTTCTTCCGAAACGGTCAACATCTTCACGTCACTCATGCCAAGGCTCCACGGGCAAGGGCTGCACCAAGGGCAACAGCGGCAAGGGAAAAAATCACCGATCCGGCGATGTAAAGCAGGGCCTGCCCCAGCGCGCCGCCCTCGTAAAGGCGCAGCGCATCAAGGGAAAAGGCGGAAAAGGTGGTGAACCCGCCCAGAACCCCGGTCATCAGCAGGGGCGACAGGCGCGGGGCAAGGGTGACAAACAAAACCCCCATGACGAGCGACCCCACCACATTGACCGCAAAGGTCGCCACCGGGCCGCCGACCGCCGAAACGGTCAGATAGCGCAGGACAGAGCCTATCGCGCCGCCAAGGGCGACTTGGGTTGCAAGCCAGATCATCAGGTTTCATTGGGCGCGGGGCGGGGATTTGTCAACCGGCAGAGTCGGGGCATGCCCCGACCTACGGGGTTTGGCGCAGATCGCCCCACAATGGCCGAGGCCCTAGCCGAAGGCCACGCGACGCCCCATCAACCCATTCGGACGGTGGCCCAAAGCCACCGGCCAGCGCCCTCCCTCCCCTTAGAGGGCGCTTCTCGCCCTCCAGGTCGGGCGCCGGCCTCTGACGTTTATGCTGAACCAGTCCACCTGAACCTTGGTCACACGGGCGGGGAAACGCGGTGCGTTTCCTTTTCGGCCCGTACTACGGGCTTTGCCGCTTGGCCCGCAGCTTGGCGAAATACTCGATCCGCTTGTTCAACTCGCGCTCAAACCCGCGCTCCGGTGGGGCGTAATAGACCGGGCGCTTCATCCCATCCGGGAAATAGTTCTGCCCTGAAAAGCCATCCTCGGCGTCATGGTCATAGGCGTAATCCGCACCATAGCCGATCTCCTTCATCAACTTCGTCGGCGCATTGCGGATGTGCAAGGGCGGCGGCTGGCTGCCGGTTTCCCGCGCCGCAACCCGCGCCGCCTTATAGGCCGTGTAGACCGCGTTCGATTTAGGGGCGAGCGCCAGATAAACCAGCGCCTGCGCCAAGGCCAACTCGCCCTCAGGCGAACCCAACCGCTCATAAGTCTGCCACGACTCAAGACAAACCGCCTGCGCCTGCGGGTCGGCCAGACCGATATCCTCCACCGCCATCCGGGTGATCCGCCGCGCCAGAAACCGCGGGTCCTCCCCCCCCTCCAGCATTCGCGCAAACCAATACAGCGCCGCATCCGGGTCCGACCCCCGCACCGATTTGTGCAGGGCCGAGATCAGGTTGTAATGCTCCTCGCCCGATTTGTCGTATTTCGCAGCACGGCGCATCAGGCGGGTGGACAGTTGCCCCCGGTCCAGCGGCTTCACCGCAGTCCAGGCGCTGACCTGCTCAATCAGGTTCAACAGGCTGCGCCCATCCCCATCCGCCATCTCGATCAGCGCCTCACGCGCATCGCCCGTCAGCGGCAGCGCCCGGTTCAACTCCTTCTCCGCCCTTTGTGCCAGACGCTCCAGATCGGCCAAGGAAAGCCGCTCCAGCACAATGACTTGCGAGCGTGACAACAGCGCCGCGTTCAACTCGAAACTGGGGTTCTCGGTCGTGGCCCCAACCAGCAGGATCGTGCCATCCTCCATATAGGGCAAAAACCCGTCCTGCTGCGCCTTGTTGAACCGGTGAATCTCATCCACGAACAACAACGTCCCCTGCCCATTCTGCCGCCGGATCTTGGCGGATTCGAACACCTTGCGCAGGTCCGGCACGCCAGTGAAAATCGCGGAAATCTGCACGAAGGCCAGATTGGTCTGGTCCGCCAACAGCCGCGCGATGGTCGTCTTGCCCACCCCCGGCGGCCCCCACAGGATCAGCGACGACAGACTGTGCGCCGCCAACATCGAGCCCAAGGGCCCCTCAGGCGACAGGACATGTGCTTGGCCTATCACCTCGGCTAGCGTACGCGGGCGCAACCGGTCTGCCAAAGGGCGCGGCGCGGTCGAGGGGGTTGCGGGCGTGTCGAACAGGTCACTCATGGCGGCAAGCTACGCCGCGACGGTACAAATGCAAAGGCCCGCACCGTGCAGGGTGCGGGCCTTTGTCACCAGTCAAGCGGCCGATCAGCTTTCGTAATTGTCCTCAGCGGCCACGCGGGCCTTGTCGGCCGCGCCCTTGGCGTTCGGGTCGCGGTCAACGAATTCAATGATGGCCATCGGGGCCATGTCGCCATAACGGAAACCAGCCTTCAGAACGCGGACGTAACCGCCCTGACGCTCTTTGTAGCGGGGCCCAAGGATGGCGAACAGACGCTCGACATACTGGTCCTGCTTCAGGGCGGCAGCAGCCTGACGGCGCGCATGAATATCACCACGCTTCGCGAGGGTGATCAGCTTTTCGATGATCGGGCGGAGTTCCTTGGCCTTGGGCAAGGTGGTCTTGATCTGCTCATGCTCGATGAGCGAGCCACACATGTTGGCAAACAGCGCTTTGCGGTGTTCGTGGGTGCGGTTTAGGCGGCGATAGCCGGAGCCGTGGTTCATGTTCTATCCTATCGTTCGTTTTGCTTTGTCCGGCGGGACCTACGTGCGGTCCCGCTCACCTTGGGGTCGTCATGACCCATGTTTTCCCCGCCGAGCGGGCATTTGTAGTGGAGTCGGGGCATGCCCCGGCCTACTTAAAACTGGTCTTCGAACCGCTTGGCCAGGTCTTCGATGTTTTCTGGCGGCCAGTCTTCGACTTCCATGCCCAGATGCAGCCCCATGCCCGACAGCACTTCCTTGATTTCGTTCAAGGATTTGCGGCCAAAGTTCGGGGTGCGCAGCATCTCGGCTTCGGTTTTCTGGATCAGATCGCCGATATAGACGATGTTGTCGTTCTTCAGGCAGTTGGCCGAACGGACCGACAGTTCCAGCTCGTCCACCTTCTTCAGCAGCAGCGGGTTGAACTCCAACCCCGCATCCTCGACACCCTTGCCAGCCGCTTCCGGCTCGTCAAAGTTGACGAACACAGCCAGCTGGTCCTGCAGAATGCGCGCGGCATAGGCCACGGCATCCTCGGGCGACAGCGAGCCGTCGGTTTCCAGCTTGATCGTCAGCTTGTCATAGTCCAGCACCTGGCCCTCGCGGGTGGGCGTGACTTCGTAGGACACTTTCTTGACCGGCGAATAGATCGCGTCGATCGGGATCAGACCGATCGGCGCATCTTCCGGGCGGTTCTTGTCAGCGGCGACATAGCCCTTGCCGTTCGACACGGTCAGTTCCATGAACACATCCGCACCGTCATCCAGGTGGCAGATGACGTGATCGCGGTTCAGAATCTCGATACCCATCGATTCCGAGATGTCGCCAGCCGTCACGACGCCCGGGCCCTTGGCGGAAATCGACAGGCGCTTCGGCCCTTCGACATCCATCTTCAGGCGGACGCCCTTCAGGTTCAACACGATGTCGGTGACGTCTTCACGCACACCGGCCACGCTTGAAAACTCATGTAGCACATTGTCGATCTGAACGCTGGTGATCGCCGCGCCTTGCAGCGACGACAGCAGCACGCGGCGCAGCGCGTTGCCCAGTGTCAGGCCAAAGCCGCGCTCCAGCGGTTCGGCAACCAGCGTCGCCGTGCGTTTCGCATCAGCCCCGGCCTTGACGCCGAGTTGTTGCGGCTTGATCAGTTCCAGCCAATTCTTGTGAATCATGCTTTCGCCTCCATACCAGTCCGCTGCCCATGTCCAGAACGGCGGACGCCCGAGGGCCATCTTCGAAAAAACGAGATTTGGGCCGTGCAAACCGCACGGCCCAACCAATTCAAATCCGTATCAGACGCGGCGGCGCTTCGGTGGACGGCAGCCGTTGTGGGCCAGGGGGGTCACATCGCGGATCGAGGTGATGTTGAACCCAACAGCGGCCAGAGCGCGCAAAGCCGATTCACGGCCCGAACCCGGACCCTGCACTTCGACTTCGATGGTTTTCACGCCATGTTCCTGCGCTTTCTTGCCAGCGTCTTCGGCAGCCATCTGGGCGGCATAAGGCGTCGACTTGCGCGAACCCTTGAAACCCATCGTGCCAGCAGACGACCATGAAATGGCGTTGCCCTGCACATCAGAGATCAGGATTTTGGTGTTGTTGAACGAAGAATTCACATGAGCAACGCCAGCGGCGATGTTCTTGCGCTCTTTTTTCTTCGTGCGGACGGTTTTGGTATCGCGTGCCATTCTGTCCGCTCCTTATTTCTTCTTGCCGGCAATGGCCTTTGCGGGGCCTTTGCGGGTGTGAGCGTTGGTGTGGGTGCGCTGACCGCGGACCGGCAGGCCCTTGCGGTGACGCAGGCCGCGGTAGCAGCCAAGGTCCATCAAACGCTTGATGTTCATCGAGGTTTCGCGGCGCAGGTCGCCCTCAACCGTGAAATTCGCGTCGATGAATTCGCGGATCGCCAGAACTTCGGCATCCGTCAATTGGTTGACGCGGCGAGCCCGGTCGATTTTATTCGCTTCGCAGATTTGTTCCGCGAACATCGGGCCGATGCCGTGGATATACTGAAGTGCAATGGGTACCCGCTTTGCAGTCGGGATGTTAACGCCAGCAATACGTGCCAAACGCGTTTTCCTTTTCGTTGCGGTTCCGTGGTACCAGAACCTTTTTTCACAACCAAAGCGGCTGATCCAAATAATTGGGGCCACTTTGAAACGATAACCCGCCGCGAACTGATTCCGCAGCGAGACGCCGTGCTATATGGGCTTTTGTCCGGACCGTCAAGGCCGGGCATGGGGAAATCTCATCCCCTGTCAAGAACTTTCGCAATGGCAGCCGCAACGGCCCCCACCTCCGCCAGACCATCCACCGAGGTCAGCTTGTCCTTGGCATAGTAATAACCGATCAAAGGTGACGTTTTCTTGTAATATTCCATCAAACGCACCTTCAGCGCGTCTTCCGTATCATCCGCCCTGCGCTTGAGGTTGGTTGACCCGCAGGCATCGCAAACGCCCGGCTTGGCCGTCGGGTGCGTGTGGTCGTGATAAACCGCGCCACAGTTGCCGCAGGTAAAGCGCCCGGTGATGCGGGCCACAAGGGCGGCGTCATCCACCTGCATCTCGACCACGGCGGCCAGGCTTTGGCCCTTGCTGGCCAGCAAATCTCCCAGCGCATCCGCCTGCTTCAGGGTGCGGGGAAAGCCGTCAAAGATGAAACCGCCCGCTGCCGCGTGATCCAGCTTCTCCGCGATCAAGCCGATCACGATCTCATCGGTCACAAGGTCGCCCCGGTCCATTACGGCCGCCACGACACGGCCCATCTCGGTGCCGCTGTTCCGCGCCTCGCGCAGCATGTCGCCGGTGGACAGTTGAACCATTTGACGCTCATCCACCAGACGCTTGGCCTGCGTGCCCTTGCCCGCACCCGGGGGCCCCAGAAGAATAATATTGACCATCAGGTCCCCCCTTATCCGTGTTTGATGTGCCGCGCGGGGCTTAGCGCCCTCTTGCGCGCGGCA
>CAMDHB010000024.1 GCA_945897655.1 Pseudorhodobacter antarcticus | reverse complement strand
GTTGAAAGTGAGCGAGCGCTCGCTTTTTTGTACCCCCCCTTTCGGTTTCTGTCAATTCCGCTAAATGGGGGCTAAGGGAGACAGGATTGGACGTAACCGCGACCCCACTGCTGCAATTGCGTCCGCGCGAGTTGACCTCTGGCGTGCTTTGCGCCGTGATATTCCGCCAGTTCGGTGACACGATCCGCGTACAAAAAGAGCATGTCGCCGTACCGAACTTGGAAAAGATCATCCTGGCCGCCTTGGACATCGGTCGTCGCAAGGGCTTTCACTCCACCACCACCCGCGACCTGGCCGAGGCAAGCGGCCTCAGCATGGGCGCGATCTATAACTATGTCGAAAGCAAAGAGACTCTGCTTCGGATGATTCTGGCCGGGGTCGATTATGCCGTCGAACATGCCATTCTGCCCTATGACAAAGGCGAACAGGATGACCCGGCGCTGCGCCTTTACGGGCTGATCCGGCGCCACATCGAAGTGTCCGACATTCTACAACGCTGGTTCGCCTTTGCCTTTCTGGAAATCAAGGCCTTTGACAAGGATGCCCGCGACATCGTGCTGCAATCCGAACTGCACAACGAACGGGTGATGGCCGATGCCATCGCCGACGGAATCACCAAGGGCATCTTCATCGACCTGCCGCCGCTGACCCTCGCAGGCATGATCATGCCCTTGCTGCAAGACTGGTACATCAAGCGCTGGAAATTCCGCAAACGCGGCATGACCAGCACCGCCTATGTCGAGGCCGTGACCGGCTTCGTCAACCGCGCCATCGCGCGGCCGCAGTAGCAGCAGATCCTTGGAATGAATTGCCCCCATTCCGGTTCTCATGGTATCCGTTAGGCCCTGCAAGGAAGACAGATGTCAAAAGCGCAAAACACCCCAAAACCCGCCTCGGTCTGGGACGAGGTCAGCGAGTTGAAGCGCCAAAAGATCCTGCAAAGCGCAGTGGACCTGTTTTATGCGCGCGGCTATCTGCCCACAACGATGGACGACATCGCCGAAAGCGTCGGCGCGACCAAGCCCTTTGTCTATTACCACTTCAAGAACAAGGCCGAGCTCTTGTCCGAAATCGCCCGGCGCACCCTGCGCGAATGGCTCGGCGTCACCACCCGGGTTATCGAACAGTCGCTGCCCCCGACCGAGGCCCTGTCGCTCGCCACCCATCAGTTCACCCTGATCGTGCTGGACATGCACAAATTCGTCTCGATCTACTTCCGCGAACAGTTGAACCTGCCCACCGAAGTCGCCGAAGAAATTGCCCGCATGCGCCGCGAGATTGACACACAGGTCCGCGCGATCCTGTCCGAAGGCAAGAAGGCCGGCGTGTTCGAATTTGACGATCTCGCCGTTGCCAGTCAGGTCGTGACCGGGATGGTCAGCTTCATTTTCGCCTGGTACCGCGAGCCGTCGCGTCTATCTAAGGATCAGATCTGCGACCAGATGGTCTCGCATGTTCTGCGCTCGGTCGGGGCCGTGACGGCAAGCTAGGGCAGTAGCCCTGCTTCAGGCCAATGTCGGGTCCAGCATCAGCTTGCCAAAAACCTTGCGCTGCCGCAGCAGGTCTTGCGCCATCGGCACATCGGCCAACGACACCACCTGTTGCACCACCTGCCGCAAGTTGCCCTGTCCGGCCATCTTCATCACATCCAGAAAATCCCGCCGCGTGCCGCCGAAAGAGCCGATCAGCGTGTGTTCCTTGACGAACAGGTGCCACAGGTTGAACCCCACCATGAACCCCGAATGCACGCCGCAAGTGACCAGCCGACCACCGCGCGCCAGCGCCTTCAGACTGCCCTCCCAGGTCGCCTGGCCGACATGCTCAAAGACGATGTCGACGCCCCGCCCACCTGTAAACTGCCGCACCTTCTGCGGCCAGGTCGGGTCGTTGTGATCCACCGCGAAATCCGCGCCCACCTCCAGACAGCGCTGCACCTTGTCAGCGCCCCCCGCCGTCGCAATCACCCGCGCCCCCGCCGCCTTGGCGATCTGCATGCCCAGCACACCAATGCCCGATCCACCCGCGATGATCAGCACATCCTCGCCCAGCACCACCTTTGCCCGGTCGCGCAACATGTGCCATGCCGTGGGTCCCGTCACCGCCACGGCGGCGGCAGCGGCATAGTCCAGCCCCTCGGGCAGCATCCACAATTGCCGCGCTGGGGCCACCGCATATTCGGCATAACCGCCCTCCGTCTGCACGCCAAAAACCCGGCTGTTGCGGCACATATTTGTCTCGCCCCGGATACAGTTTTCGCAGTGCCGACAGGCAATGATCGGGTCCACCACCACCCGCGCGCCAACCTGCCAATCGGTCACCCCCGCACCCAGCACCACAATGTCCCCCGCCACCTCGGTGCCGGAAATGTGAGGCAGAAGCACCTCTTGCGGGGTCTGGCCATCCTTGGTCAGCAGGTCCACCTGGGTCAGGCCGCACGCCCTGACCCGGATCAACACTTCACCCGCCCCCGCCTCCGGGATTGGCACATCGGTATCCAGCCGCAACTCCGCCTGTCCGCCCGCCCCCGCATGCAGCCGCGCCGCCCGCATCACGCCACTCATTTCCGCCCCTCTTTCAGGGCCGCCAGATAGCCCGCCTTCTTGGCCTTGAACTCGTCCGACTGGAAGGTCAGTCCGTTCGCCACCGCCTCCAGCGCCAACTGCCCGCGCAAATCGCTCCGCTCGCCGTTGCGCAACACCATCTTCATCATCCGCAGCGCATCCGAGCCCATTCCACCGATCTGCGCAGCCAGCGCGTCCATCCGAAGCGCCAACGCCCCCGGATCCTCGACCACCTCATTCACCAGCCCCCAGACCAGCGCCGTCTCGGCATCGACCTTCTGCCCCAGCACCGCCATCTGCATCGCCCGTGACGGCCCGATGACCCGTTGCGCCATCCACGACAGCCCGAAATCCTGCACCACATCCAACATCAGGGGCACCATCCAGAACCGCGCCGCCCTGACAGAAACCCGCAGGTCACAGGCCATCGCAAGCCCCAAGCCCCCACCCCCGCAGGCCTGACCATTCAGCGCCGCAATCGTCACGATGTCCTGCTCAAACAGCGCCGTGATCACCCGGTGCTGTCCGGTCAACAACCGTGAGCCCGCGAACACAGACGGATCGTCCACGTGCTCCATGAAATGCGGCGTGTCCAGATCGACCCCGGCCGAGAACAGCCGCCCCGACCCCTGCAGGAACAGCGCGTTCAGCCCCTCTCGCGCCCGCACCCGCTCCAGCGCGTCCACCAGTTCCTCCAGCATCTGCGGGTTCAGCGCGTTCAACCGGTCGGGCCGGTTCAGTGTCAGCCGCGCGATCCGTCCCTCAAAGGCCAGCACAATCGTCTGATATTCTGCCCCGTCCATCCTTCTTCCCTCCCTTTCGCGACGTGGTCCCGGTCAATCGCCCCGAAACACCGCCGCACGCTTTTCCAGAAACGCCGCCATGCCCTCTTGCTGATCAGGCGTGCCGAACAACCCGTGAAACACCCGCCGCTCAAACAGCAACCCCTCGGCCAGCGAAACCTCCTCGGCCCGGCCAATCGCCTCGCGGATCAGCCGCACCGCAGGCCGAGAATAGGACGCGATCACCCGCGCCGCCTCCATCGCCTGCGGAAGAACCTCGGTGTCCGGCACAACCCGCGCCACCAGGCCCGCCTGCAACGCCTCGGCGGCATCCATCATCCGCCCCGTCAGATGCATGTCCATAGCCCGCGCCCGACCGATCAGCCGCGCCATCCGCTGCGTCCCGCCAATCCCCGCCATCACGCCCAGCTTGACCTCGGGCTGACCAAACTTGGCCCCCTGACCGGCAATCGCGAAATCACACATCATCATCAACTCGCACCCGCCCCCCAGGGCATAACCGTTGACCGCCGCGATCTTCGGCTTGCGCGACCGCGCAAATACCTCCCACTCGCCAAAGAAGTCCTGCGCCGCCATCTCCTGCGCCGACAGCCCCGCCATCTCGGCAATATCCGCCCCGGCGGCAAAGGCACGCTCATTGCCGGTGATCACCAGACAGCCAACCTCCACATCGGCATCCAACTCCCGCACAGCCGCAATCATCTGCGCGGCCAAGGCCGAATTCAGCGCGTTCAACTGCTTGGGCCGGTTCAGCCGGATCAGCGCAACCGCCCCCTCGCGTGAAACCTCGATCATCCCCGCCCCCGGCCTTCGAACCGTGGCAACATGGCCGAAAAATCCATGCCCCGCCCGCCCTCATCCTCGACAAACTGCCGGTACAGCGCCGCCGCCAACTGCCCCATCGGCGTATCCGCATTCACCCCCTCTGCCGCCATCTGCGACAGGCTCAGGTCCTTCAGCATCAGTTCGGCGGCAAAGCCGGGCTTGTACCCATTGTCCGCCGGCGACTTCGGCCCAACCCCCGGTGCGGGGCAATAGGCGTTCATCGTCCAGCTATAACCCGATGAAGTTGACACGACATCGAACATCTTCTGCCGGTCCAGCCCCAGCTTGTCGGCCAGGGCAAAGGCCTCGCAGGTTGCAATCATCGTGACGCCCAGGATCATGTTGTTGCAAATCTTGGCCGATTGCCCGGCGCCCGAGGCCCCGCAATGCACCGCCTTCTGCCCCATCACAGCAAACAAGGGCTGCACCACCGCAAAGGCCGCCTCGGTCCCGCCCACCATAAAGGTCAGCGTCCCTGCCACCGCCCCGCCAATGCCGCCCGACACCGGCGCATCTAGGACCAGCAACCCCGCTGCCGCTGCTTGATCCGCAACCGCCCGCGCACTTGCCACATCCACCGTGGAACTGTCACACAGCACCGCACCCTGCGACATCACCGGGATAACCTCATCCGCCACCGACCGCAGAATGGCCCCATTCGGCAGCATGGTGATCACCACCTCCGCACCCCGCGCCGCCTCGGCTGCCGACCCAGCCCGAACGATACCTTCTGGCATAGGCGCCACCAGATCGAAGCCCGCAACCTCATGCCCGGCCCGCACCAGATTGGCCGCCATCGGGCCACCCATATTGCCCAAGCCGATAAACCCGATCTTCATCTCATTTCCCTCTCATGTCGCAAACAGCGACGGCAGCGGCACAAGGCCCGCCACCAGCGCGCCCTGATCCACCGCCTCCAGCGTCGCCGGATGCCATTTTGGTGCACGGTCCTTGTCGATCACCGCTGCCCTTATGCCCTCATAGAAATCGCTGCCTTTCAGGAACAGCGCACTGGCTGCAAACTCCCGGTCTAGACAGGTCTCCAGATCCGCCGACCCCGCACCGGCCCGTAGCAGATGCAGCGCCATGACCAACCCGGAAGGCGAGTTCTTGGCGAGCAGCCCCAGCGTCTCCACCGCAAAGGCCGACCCATCCGCCTGCAGCGCCCGCATGATCTCAAGCATATCCCGCCGCGCAAAGGCCCGCTCGATCAGCCCCACCTCAGCCATCAACCGCGACGGCCCCGCATCCGCCTGATGCGCCGCTATCGCCACGTCGGGCGCAACCCCCGCCGCCAGATCGACCAGCAGCGCAGGGACTGCACCCGTCGGCACAATCGCATCCGCTAGCCCCACCGCAATCCCGTCCGCCGCCCCGATCGTGGCCCCGGTCAGCCCGATCCAGTAGCCCAGCGGCGTTTTGGGCAAGGCCCAGGTCGCGCCCACATCGGGGAAATAACCAATCGTCACTTCGGGCGTCGCAAAGCGGACCGTCTCGGTCATCACACGGTGCCGCCCGTGGATACACAGACCCACCCCGCCGCCCATGCAAATCCCGTGCATCACCGCGACCCAAGGCTTGTCCAGACGCGCAATCCGTGCGTTCAGCCGGTACTCCTCAGCCCAGAACCCCATCGGAATTGCGGGGTCGCTGCGCCCATGCGTCCAGATCGACTTGATGTCGCCTCCCGCGCACAGCGCCCGCTCCCCCTCGCCGGTCAGGGCAATCACCTTGACCGCCGGGTCCGCCTCCAGCCGGTCCAACCCCGCCCAGATCAGCCGCACCATTTCCAGATTCAGACTGTTCAACGCCTCGGGCCGGTTCAGATGCACCCGCCCCAACGCGCCATGAACCGAGATCAGAACCGGGCTCATTTGCCCTCCACCAGCGACCGCGCCACGATCAACCGCATGATTTCATTGGTGCCCTCCAATATCTGATGCACCCGCAAATCCCGCACGATCTTTTCAATCCCATAGTCCGCCAGATAGCCATAGCCGCCATGCAGCTGCAGCGCCTCATTTGCGATGTCAAAGCCCGTATCCGTGACAAACCGCTTGGCTGCTGCACATAGAACTGTCGCATCGGCCGCACCAGAATCCAGCGCCCACGCCGCCCGCCACAGAAAACTCCGCGCCGCCTCCAGCCCGATCTTCATATCCGCCAGCCGGAACTGCAGCGCCTGCATCTCGGACAGCTTTTTGCCAAAGGCCCGCCGCTCGCCCATGTACCCCAGCGCCTTGCCCAACGCCGCCCCGGCCCCGCCCAGCGAACAGGCCGCGATATTCAGCCGCCCGCCATCCAACCCCGCCATCGCAATCGAAAACCCCTGCTCCTCTGTGCCCAGCAGCGCCTCAGGGCCCAGCCGCACCCCATCCATGATCACGGCCCGCGTCGGCTGCGCATTCCAGCCCATCTTCCGCTCATTGGCCCCAAAGGTCAGCCCCGGCGCATCTCCCGGCATCAGGAAACACGATATCCCCTTGGCCCCCGGCCCCCCGGTCCGCGCCATCACCAGATAAACGGCAGAAGACCCGGCACCCGAGATGAACTGCTTCTGCCCCGTCAGCCTCCAGCCATCGCCATCCCTCTCGGCCCGCGTGGTCAAGGCTGCCGCATCCGACCCCACCCCCGGCTCGGTCAGGCAATAAGACGCACGGTTGCCAAGCCCCACTAGTTCCGGACACCACTGCCGCCGTTGGCCCTCCGTCCCAAACCGGTCAATCATCCACACGCACATGTTGTGGATCGAGATATAGGCCGCGACCGTAGGACACGCCTCGGCCAGCGCCTCGAATATCAGCACCGCATCCAGCCGCCCCAGCCCCGTGCCGCCCACATCCTCGCGGGTGTATATTCCGCCCAGCCCCAGCGCCCCAGCCTCGGCCAGCACATCCACTGGGAAATGCTTGTCCGCATCCCACTGCACCGCAAAGGGCGCAATCCTGTCCGCAGCAAAGCTCCGCGTCATCTCGACAATCGCCTGCTGGTCCGGGGTCAGGGCAAAGTCCATGTCAGACCCGCTCGATCGCCAAAGCAATCCCCTGACCACCGCCGATGCACATGGTGATCAACCCAAACCGCCCGCCCGTCCGCTGCAAGTAGGCCATCGCCTTGACCACCAAAATCGCCCCCGTCGCCCCCACCGGATGCCCCAACGCAATCGCACCGCCATCCGGATTGACCCGCGCCGCGTCCAGCCCCAACTCCCGGTTCACCGCCAGCGCCTGCGCGGCAAAGGCCTCATTCGACTCGACCACATCGAAATCCCCCACCGCCATCCCGGTCCGCGCCAGCAAGGCCCGCACCGCAGGCACCGGCCCAATCCCCATAACCCCCGGATCAACCCCCGCATGGGCATAGCCCACAATCCGCGCCAGTGGCCGCAACCCCCGCGCCGCGACCTCGGCCCCCGAGGCCAACACCACCGCCGCCGCCCCGTCATTGATCCCCGACGCATTCCCCGCCGTCACCGTCCCCTCCTTGCGGAACGCAGGACGCAGGCCGGCCAACGTCTCGGCGGTCGTCTCGCCTTTCGGATGCTCATCCACCGCCACCGTCACCGCCTTCCGCCCGACCATGACCTCAACCGGCAGGATCTGCCCCGCAAAATGCCCCGCCGCTTGCGCCACCGCCGTCCGCCGCTGGCTTTCCAGCGCAAACGCATCCTGATCGGCGCGAGATATCTCGTATCGTTCGGCTACATTCTCCGCCGTGATCCCCATGATCCCATTGCCAAACGGGTCCGTCAGCACGCCCTGCAACCCATCCACCAGCCCCACATCGCCCATCTTCTGGCCAAACCGCGCCACCTGCACATAATGCGGCGCCCGGCTCATCACTTCTGCCCCCCCGGCCAGCGCCAGCCCGTAATCCCCCAAGATGATCCCCTGCGCAGCCGAGATGATCGCCTGCACACCAGACCCGCACAGCCGGTTCAGCGTCATCGCCGGCACCTCACGCGGCACCCCGGCATTCATCGCCGCGATACGGGCCAGATAGGCATCCTTTGGCCCGGTCGGGATGACATTGCCGAACACCACATGGCCCATATCCCCTGCCACAACCCCCGCCCGCGCCATCGCCTCGGAGGCGACCAAGGTTCCCAACTCATCCGGTGTCTTGCCCATCAATCCGCCGCCAAAGGCCCCAATCGCCGTGCGCACGCCAGACAGGATGTAAACAGCTTCGGCCATGACAGGCTCCTTCAACTCGTGGGGTTCTGGGCCAGATGATCCGCCCGCAACTGGTATTTCATGATCTTCCCGATCGAGGTCTTCGGCAAAGCGTCGCGGAATTCGAACAGCGTGGGCACCTTGAACCGCGCCAGTGACCGCGCGCACCACGCCGCCAACTCGGCCTCTGTTGCCGCAAACCGCAGCACAACCACCGCCTTGACCGCTTCATCCCGCAAGGGATCAAACACCCCAATCACCGCACACTCCGCCACAGCCGGATGCTCGCCCAAGACCCGCTCCACCTCGCCCGCCGCGATGTTTTCGCCCGCCCGCTTGATCACGTCTTTTGACCGGTCGAGGAAGTGCAGATAGCCGTCGTCGTCAAACCAGCCATTATCGCCGGTGATAAGCCAGCCGTCCTGCATTGCCGCAAGGCTGGCCTCCGGGTTCCGGAAATACCCCAGAAACAGCGGCGCCCCCTTCACCAAAATCCCCCCGCTTTGCCCCGCGGGCAGGTCCCGTCCCGCCTCATCCACCACCCGGATCTGCCGCCCCAGCACCGGCAACCCGATGCAATGCCGCTTGGTCACCCCATGCAAAACCGGGTTCGCCGTGCAGATGCCAAAGGTCTCGGACAGCCCATACCCCTCGATCAACCGCACCCCAAACCGCCCTTCAAACGCGCTCCACTCCGCGTCCGAGGTCGGCAAGGCATAGAATGACGTCCTGACCCCATGCTCGGCATCCGTTTCCAGCGCCGGTTGCGCCAGCAGCGTCCGCAGGATCATCGGCACGATGCTGATAAAGGTGCAGCGGTGCCGCCGGACCTGCGCCCAGTACCGACTGGCGCTGTAGGTCTGCAGCAAAACCACCGTGCCCCCCACCGTCAGCGTCGGCATCACCCCCACGAATTGCCCGTTCACATGGAACAGCGGCAACACGACGCAAGTCCGCTCATCCCCGCGCAGCCCAAAGTGCTGCGCCAGCGCAATCCCCTGCACCACGCTGCCATGATGGCCCAAAATTGCCCCCTTGGGCCGCGACGTGGTGCCCGAAGTATAGATGATCTGCGACGCATCCCCCGGCGCTACCGGCCCCGGCACGCGCTCTGCCTCCGGCAACCCCGCCAACAGGTCAAACCCCGCCTCCGCCCCCTGATCCCGCGCCAGAACCCGGACTGCGACCGCCCCGCACCCAGCCTCAACCGCCAGGAATTTCGGCAGAAACACAGGCTCGGTGACCAGCCCCACACAGCCCGCATCGTTCAGCAGATAGGCCAACTCGTCGGGCGAGTAATGAACATTCACCGGCACCATCACCGCGCCGATCTGATTGATCGCAAACCACGCCTGCAGGAATTCCGGGCAGTTCACCAGCATGACAGCAACCGTCTGCCCCGCCCCAACCCCGCGCGCCGCCAGATGGCCTGCCAGTCGGTTCACCCCTTCGCCAAAGGCGGCATAGGTCAGTTCCGTGACCGCCCCCGCCTCATCCTCGAACACCACGAACAGCTTGTCCGGATTTCGCGCCACTTGCAGGTGCAGCAACCCCGGAACGGTCATGGTCCCCGCCACATCCATCAGCCCGCCCCTCCTTGCGCCAACCTTACCACGCCCTCGATCACCGCCTCGCCCCGCTGATTGACGCATTGAAACGCCATCCCCTCCTCCGGGCCGTCCGCCTTGACCACAATCTCGATCGTATCGCCCGGATGACAGGGCCGCAGATAGCGCAGCGTCATTCCCGTCCCCTGCGGCAGCACCGCCACTCCCAGTCGCCCCTGCACCAGTTGAAAGATCGGCTCCATGGGAATGCAGCCGTGCGCGATGGTCTGGCCAAATGGCGTTCCAGCGGCAAACTCCGGGTCCACGTGAACCGGGTTGAAATCCCCCGAGATCGCCGCATAAGCGTCAATCATCGCTTGGCTGACGGTGATGCTGGGGGTCACGCCGCGCCCGCCGGAATGATCGCCGTGAACTTGACCCGGCAGACTTGCTGCCCCGCCGGATTGGTCGTGTCCATCTGATAGGTCAAAAATCGCCGCCCCTTGCGTTCAAACCGGTCCGTGATCACCAGAGTGGTCACCAAAACATCCCCCGCCCGCGCCGGAACGCCATAGGTGTTCTCATCCCCCACCCGGATCACACCGCGCGGAAACACCTGCGCCTCCCACCCCAGCCGCAGCCCAAAGGCCAGACACATCGAGGTGGGCGCCACCCCCTGATACTGGGTGCTGTCATAGCCCATCAGCCCACAAAACCGGTCAATCTCTCCTTGTGTCAGCGTGATCTGCCCCCGGCACACCTCACGCCCCAGATCCGCCCCCGCATAGGTGGTCAGCGGGTTGGTCATCGCAGACCTGCCAACATCGTCGCAGGCTTCTCTAGCAGGGCGCGCAATTCCGCCCGGAACCGTCCCGCCACCGCCCCGTCAATCAGCCTGTGATCAAACGTCATGCTCAACATCATCATGGGCCGGATCACAATCTGCCCATCCCGCGCCACCACCTCATCCGTGATCGCCCCAATCCCCAGAATGGCCGATTGCGGCGGGTTCAGCAGCGGCGTCTCGAAATCCCCGCCATAAGACCCGAAATTCGACAGGGTAAACGTCCCCCCCGCCATATCCTCACGCCCGAGCTGCCCGGCCCGTGCCCGCACCGCCAGATCAATCCGCTCCAGCGCAATCTCGACCAGCGACTTGCGGTCAGCATTCTTGATGACGGGCACGATCAACCCATCTTCCAGCGACACCGCCAG
Organism: Pseudorhodobacter antarcticus; assembly: GCA_945897655.1. Lineage (GTDB taxonomy): Bacteria > Pseudomonadota > Alphaproteobacteria > Rhodobacterales > Rhodobacteraceae > Stagnihabitans. The sequence goes on along the minus strand of CAMDHB010000024.1, from coordinate 7,188 downwards.
CCCGATGTTCACCGCATCCCATGTCACAATCTCGTCCCCGATGATCGACGAATTGATGTCCGGCATCCGCGCCAACACCACCGCACAGGCCTTCAGCACGATGTCGGTGAACGACACCCGCACCCCCAACTCCGCCTCATTCGCCACACAAGACGCCCGCAGCGCGACGACCTCGGCCATGTCGACCCGGGCAAAGGCGGTCATCTGCGCCGTCATCTGCAGGCTTTGCATCATGTTGCGCGCAATGGTCTTGCGCAGCCCTGCAAGGGGCCGCCGCTTTGGCCCCGGCCCCACCCGCCCGGCAATCACCGCGTCCACATCCCGTCGCAGCACCGCCCCCTGCGCCCCGGTCCCCGCCAACCCGCCCGGATCAATTCCGGCCCCTTGGGCAATCCGTCGCGCCAAAGGCGACACCCGTTTTCGCTGCCCCCGGGCGACTGCAACCGGCGCCTCGATCCGCGCCACTTCTGCCGCCACCTCAACCACCGCTGCGGCCCCGGGCCCCGCAGCGGCCAAAGCCTCGGCCTTGGTCTCATACAACGCGCCAATCACCGCGCCCACGGTGTGCAGCGTATCCACCTCGGCAAAGCGGCGCAAAAAGCCCGCACCATCCGCCTCGACCTCAGACGTGATCTTGTCCGTCTCGATCTCGAACAACACCTCGCCCTTTTCCACCCGCTCGCCATCGGCCTTGGTCCACCCGGTCAGGGTACAATCGACCATCGTCAGGCCCAGCTTCGGTATCGTCACGTCATGCGCCATGCCTGCCCCCTCACGCCATCAAATCCCGCACCGCCGCCACGATGGCGTCAGTGTCGGGGTTCAGGAACTGGTCGAACTGCCGACCAAATGGCGCAGGCGTGAATGGCGGCGACAGCCGCCGCACCGGCTGGTCCAGGTCAAAGAAGCACCGCTCGCCAATCTCCGCCGCCACCTCGGACCCAAAGCCGAAATTCTTGTGCGACGACGACACCACCAGACACCGGCTGGTTTTCGACACCGACGCCGAAATCGTATCAAAATCCAGCGGCGAAATCGTCCGCGGGTCAATCACCTCCACCGAAATCCCGTCCCCCGCCAGCCGCTCTGCCGCCGCCAAGGCCCGCGCGACCATCAGGCCAGACGCAACCACCGACACATCCGACCCCGCCCGTTTGACATCCGCTTTCCCAATCGGGATCAGGAAGTCCTCGTCATCCTCGATCTCCTCCTTGATCCGGTGCATGGCGATGTGTTCGATGAAGATCACCGGGTTATCATCCCGGATCGCCGATTTCAGCAGCCCCTTTGCATCCCGCGGCGTCGATGGCATCACCACCTTCAACCCCGGAATATGTCCCACCAGCGCCTCCCACGCCTGGCTATGGTGCGGCCCGATCCCCATTTCCACAGCAGACGAGGTGCGGATGACCAAAGGCATCTTGAACATGCCGTCATAGATGTAATGTGACTTGGCCGCCTGATTGGCGATCTGGTCCAGACACAGGCCCAGAAAGTCGATGAACATGATCTCGACAATCGGCCGCCGACCCGCCATCGCGGCCCCGACGCCCATCCCGACGATGATCTCCTCACTGATCGGCGTATCGCGCACGCGGATAGGCCCGAACGCATCCAGCAACCCTCGCGACGCGCCAAAGGCCCCGCCCGCCGCTGCCACATCCTCACCCATCAGGAATACCTTGTCATCCCGCGCCATTTCCTCGCGCATCGCGTCGATGATCGCCCAGCAATAGGTCTTGGTCGGCATGGCGTCCCCTCAGGCGAATACTTTGAGCAGCGCGGATTCGGGTGGCGGCAATGGGCTGTCCAGCGCAAAGGTCACGGCCTCGGCCACCTCTGCAGCCACAGCGGCCTCCAGCGACCCCAGCCGATCCGCCTCGACCCCCAGCGCCACCAGATGTCGACGATACCGCGCCACCGGGCAGCGCGCCTTCCACTCGGCCTCTTCTTCGCGGGTGCGGTACTTGCGCGGATCGCCCTCGAAATGGCCACCCCAGCGATATGTCTTCAACTCCAGCAGGGTAGGGCCCTCGCCCGCCCTCGCCCGCTCCACCGCCCGGCCCGCCGCCGCCCGCACCGCCAGCACATCATTGCCATCGACAATCTCGGACGCCACGCCATAGCCCGTGGCCCGCGCCGCCACATCCGGCTGCCCGACGGTCTGCGCGAACGGGGTCATCTCGGCATACAGGTTATTCTCGCACACCATGATCAGCGGCAAGTTCCACGCCGCCGCCACGTTCAGCGTCTCGCCAAAGGCACCGTTGTTGCTGGCCCCCTCGCCAAAGAACACGACCGCCACCGCGCCCAGACCATCCATCTGCGCCGCCAGCGCCGCCCCCGCGCCAATCGGCATCCCCGCGCCCACAATCCCGTTGCCGCCCAGAATGCCCAAGGCCGGGTCCGCCGCATGCATCTCGCCGCCGCGCCCGCCGCAAATCCCGGTCGCCTTCCCCAGCATTTCCGCCATCATCGGCTTCAATGCCATGCCTTTGGCCAGATAATGCCCGCGCCCCCGATGGTTGGACACGATGTAATCGGTATCGTTCAGCCCAGAACAGATGCCAACCGCACAGGCCTCTTGCCCAAGATACGAATGGATATACCCCGGAAACAGGTTCTTGGCGAACAACTCATTCAGCTGAGCCTCGCATTCGCGGATCACCAGCATCGACCGGTAGAGCGTGATCGGGTCCTGCGTCATGGTGCCCTCAATAGCTTTTCGGCAGACCAAGCCCGACCTGGGCGATATAGTTCTTGCCCATCTCATTGGTGATGGGGGCAAAGATCAACTGCCGTATATCACGGTAATAGCGCTGCATGTGGTATTCCATCGCAAAGCCATAGCCCGCCAGCACCCGCATCCCCCGGTCCGTCGTGCGGAACGCCGCTTCCGAGGCAAAGTACTTCGCCATTGATGCCGGCAGCGAACAATCCTGCCCCTGATCCTGCATCCACGACGCCTTGTATGTCATCAGCCGCGCCAACTCGATTTCCGTCAGGCTATCGGCCAGCGGATGCTGCACCGCCTGAAACTGGCCAATCGGCCGACCAAACGCCCCCCGCTCCTTGGCATATTGCACCGCATCATCCAGTGCCCCTTGCCCCAGACCCACGCAGACCGCCGCTATGAAGATCCGCTCGTTGTTCAACGTGTCGATGATGGCATGCCACCCCCGCCCCTCGGTGCCCACAATCGACGATTTCGGCACGCGCACGTCCTTGTAACTGACCTCATAGGAATGCAGAAACTTGGACCCCAGCTTTTCGATCTTGCGATAGGTGATGCCGGGCGTGTCCTTGGGGATCAGGAACACCGTCAACCCCTGCGACAGCCGATCCGGATTGCGCGAGGTGCGCGCCACGACGAACAGCCAGGACGCGATGTTCAGGCCCGTGGTCCAGATCTTGGCGCCGTTGATGATAAGGTCGTCGCCATCCACCACAGCCTTGGTCTTCATCGCACCCAGAATGTCGGTCCCGCCATCGGGTTCGGTCATCGACAGCGCAAAATGCACATTCCCCGTGGCAATCCGCGGCAGAAACTCCTGCTTTTGCGCCTCACTCCCATGCCGTTCAATCGTCACCGCGCCAAACGAAATATCCAGACCATAGGCCAACGCCACCGTGGATGAATGCCGCGCCAACTCCTCCAGCACGATGGTCTCTTCGACCACGCCACCGCCCGTGCCGCCGAACTCTTCGGGAACCGAGGCGCCCATCAGGCCGATTTCGGCCATCTTGTCCAGCAATCCGTCCGGAAAGGCACCCTTGGCGTCCCATTCGGCCACCGCGTCCTTGGGCATTTCCCGTTCCACGAACTTGCGCACCAGATCGCGCAGAGCGAGCTGATCCTCAGTGAAATCAAAGTTCATGATCTACCTCCCATCCCCCCGGGTCCGCCAAAGACGCACCCATGCCGCACAGGACTTGCGGGGTTACCTTTTAGTATCATGATATACTGGTCGGTAGGTTGTCAACTGCTGTGGCACCTTATTCTGTTCTGGCCGCAGTTGGGTTAGGGTACAAGGCTGTTGACATCATACTAGTCAGTAGCCATAAATACCAAGAGGTAGACAAGCCGATTGCGGGCGCATCCGAAACCCAAAGCCCCGCAAAACGGCATGGCTGCAACTTGGGCGCTCAGCGGGGGGATGGTCATGACCTTGGGCTTCGGGATGCTGCAGCACCGCCCTGCGCCCTGCATCCTTTCACGGGGGCCAGCATGACACGGGGGCCAGAATGACCACGCCAGATATCGCCCCAACCGATCAGCCCTTCTTTGGTCGGGTCTTTCACTATCTGCTGGAAGACCGCGCCGCATCGGCTGCCCAAAAGCCCTGCCTTGTGATGGACGACCGCTCTCTGACTTGGGCCGAGGCTGATGCTGACGTCAACCGCTGGGCCAACGGTATTGCCGCCGCAGGGGTGGCCCAGGGTGACCGGGTTCTGCTGATGATCCCGTCCGGGATCGATCATATCCTGATCTGGCTGGCTCTCTGCAAACTGGGCGCGATCATGGTCCCGGTCAATGACGCCTATCACGGGGCCATGCTCCGCCATCAGGTCAATGATTCCGAAGCGACGCTTGCCATCGTTGCCGCCCATCACGTGCCCGTCTGGATTGCCCTCGCCGCCGACCTGCCGCACCTGCGCCAGATCGCCGTGCTTGACGGCGCCGCCCCTGACACTCCCGCCCCCTGGGGCTGGTCTGACGCCGCCGCCCTGCACAGCACCAATGCCGCACCTCTGCCCCGCGTGGTGCAACCCCATGACCCGATGGCTATTTTCTACACCTCGGGCACCACAGGCCCGTCCAAGGGCGTGCTTTATTCCTATGCCCAAGCCTGGACGACAGCCGAGGTTCCTGCCGGGTGGTGCGCCCCAGATGACGTGTTCTACATGTTCCTCCCGATGTTCCATGTCGGACTGTCACAGATGTTCGGCCTGACCCTGCTGGCGGGCGCAACAATGGCCATCCGCCCCCGCTTCAGCGCCAGCGCCTTTTGGCCAGACGTGCGCCGCCACGGCGCCACCATGACCATCCTTCTGTCCTCGATGCCCAATTTCCTGCTGTCCCGCCCGCCGAGCCCCGATGACCGCGACCACACACTGACCAAGGCCATCGTAATCCCGCTGCCCGCCGACCTTGACACCCTCAAATCCCGCTTTGGCCTGCAAGTCGCCACCTGGTTCAACATGACCGAGGTTTCCGTCCCCCTCTGCTCGGACGGCTTCACCCTGACCAACCCCACCTCGGCCGGCCGCCCCCGCCCCGGCATCACCGCCCGTATCGTCGATGACACCGACACCCCCCTGCCGCCCGGCAGTACCGGCGAACTGGTCCTGCGCGCCGACCGCCCATGGGATTTCTGCCTTGGCTATTGGAAGAACCCCACCAAGACAGTCGAGGCCTGGCGCAACCTGTGGTTCCACACCGGCGACGCCTTCCGCACCGATGCCGCGGGCAATTTCTACTTTGTCGACCGCCTGAAGGACGCCATCCGCCGCCGCGGCGAAAACATCTCGTCCTTCGAAGTCGAACGGGAACTTGACAGCCACCCCGACGTTCTGGAATCCGCCGCCGTCGCCGTGCCATCGGGGATGGGCGAGGATGACATCAAGGCCGTCGTCGCCCTGAAACCCGGCGCCACCCTGACCGCCCCCGACCTGTACGCCTATCTGATCCCGCGTCTGCCCGCCTATATGGTGCCCCGTTATATCGAGATTCTGTCCACCGACCTGCCCAAAACCCCCACCGGCAAAACCGTCAAGGCGACCTTGCGCGCCTCCGGCACCGCTGCGGCGTGGGAGGCGCCAGCCAAATCATGACCCGCAGCCGGTCCAAACTCACCCAGGCCCGTATCGTCCTTGGCATCGCCGTGCTGGCCTTTGCCACGTTTTCCGTGCTGGTCCCCGATTTCCTGTCGGCGGGCAATGTCTCGCGCCTGCTGCAAAACGTGTCCATCCTGGGCATTCTTGCAATGGGCATGGCCCTGTCGATCATCGGACGCGGGATTGATCTGTCGATGGTCGCCTCAATGGCCGTCTCGGTCGCCTGGATGCTGGCCGAGATGAACACAGGCGCTTCGTTCGCGCATGCATTTGGCTTTGCGCTGCTGTTCAGCATCGCGGTTGGGGTGATCAACGGCGTTCTGATCGCCTATGTCGAAATCCCGCCGATCTTTGCCACCCTCGCCATGGGCACCGCGATCTATGGCTTTGGCCGGGTGTTCCTGCTGGCCTCGGACGTCAACTACTTGCCCGACGATTGGCAATGGCTGAACACTATCGCCACCGCCGCGCCTTTGGGAATACCCGTATCGGTCCTGTGCTTTGCCGCCGTCTGCGGTCTGGGCCACCTGTTCCTGCGCGGCGCACGCGAAGGACGTTACATCTACATGATGGGCGACAATCCCCAGGCCGCCCGCATCACCGGCGTGCCGATCCGCCCGATGATCGTCGGGCAATATGTGCTGACCTCGCTGGTGGCACTGGTCGCGGGTCTGCTGATGGCAGCGCTGGTCGCCACCATGAACACCCGCATCGTGGGGTCTACCTATGTCTATGACATCATCCTCGTGGCCGTTCTGGGCGGCATCAGCCTGTCAGGTGGGCGCGGCGGGGCGGGCAGCGTCATCGTCGGCACCCTGCTGATCGGCATCCTTCTGAACGGGATGACCATGATGAACCTGGGCTACACCACCCAGAACGTGATCAAGGCGCTGATCCTATTGGCCGCCCTGACCATCGATTCCCTCGTGAACCCAAGGGACGAGCAGACATCCCAACAAGGGGACATCTAAGACCACCGACACAACCAAATCAGGGAGGATACAAAAATGAAGATCACCACCAAACTTGTCACTGCCTCGGCCCTTTGCCTTGCCGTGGTCGCGGGGCCCCTTACCGCGCAAGACGCCTCGCCCAGCGCGGGCTTTTACAACGCGCTCAAAGGCAAGAAGATCGGCTTCGTGCCGATTGCCATGGGGTTCAACGAAACCCAGGCCTGGCGGATCGCAATGGAACGGCAGGGGGCAGCACTGGGCTATGAAGTCATCGTGCGCGACCCGAACTGGAGCATCGAGGCCGGAATTCAGGCCATCGATTCGCTGATCCAGGAACAGCCCGACATCCTGATCATCGAGAACATCGATAACCGCTCCTACAACCGCATGGTGCAAA
>CAMDHB010000023.1 GCA_945897655.1 Pseudorhodobacter antarcticus | reverse complement strand
TGGGCCGTGGTCAGGGCGGCGATATCCTGGGTGTCCAGCACCGCAACCTGGGCGGTGGTCAGGGCGGCGATCTGGGCCGTGGTCAGGGCGGCGGTTTGCGCCGTTGACAGGGCCACGATCTGCGCGGTGGTCAGGGCGATTTCCTGTGCCGTGGTCAGCTTGGACACCTGCGCCGTTGTCAGCGCGGCGATCTGGTCCGTGGTCATGCGGGCCACCTGCCCTGTCGTCAGGGCCGCAATCTGGGCGGTGGACATGGCCGCCACGGCGCCCGTCGCAAGGGCCGCGATGCGCCCGGTGGACAGGGTGACCAGTTGCGCCGTGGTCAGGGCTGCGACCTGGGTCGAGTTCAGCGCCGCAAAATCATCGGTCGCAAGCCCCCTCAGCGCGGCGGTGCCAATCACGGCCAGATCGGCAGCCTCAATCCCGGAAATGACGGACAGGTCAATCGCGGCCAGTTGCGCCGATGTCAGCACAGCCGCCTGCGCCGTGGTCAAGGCGGCAATATCTGCCGTCTCAATACCGGCGAGGGCGGATGTGGTCAGGGCAGCGATCTGGGCCGTGGTCAGGTTTGCAACCTGCGCGGTCGTGAGCGCCGCAAGCTGGTCGGAGCTGAGGGCCGCAACCTGCCCGGTGGTCAGTGCTGCCGCCTGTGCGGTGGTCATGGCACCGATGGCCGAGGGTTCAATCGCGGCGATCTGGGCCGTGGTCAGGGCGGAAAGCTGCGCCGTGGTCAGGGCTGCGACCTGATCCGAGCTTAGCGCGGCGATCTGGGCCGTGGTCATGCCGCGCAGCGCTGCCTTGGACAGGGCGGCCAGATCAGCCGTCTCCAGCCCCGGGACGACGCCTGCGTCCAGCGAGGCGAGTTGTGCCGAGCCAAGGACGGCGGCCTGTGCGGTGGTCAGGGCGGCAATGTCGGTGGTGTCAAGGCCCGACAGGGCAGCCGTGGTCAGGGCTGCAACCTGCGCGGTCGTCAGATTCGACAGTTGGCCCGTTGTCAGGGCGGCGGCCTGATCGGAACTGAGGGCGAGGATCTGCGCCGTGGTCAGGGCCGCGATCTGGGTGGTGGACAGGGCCGCGACATGGTCCGAAGAGAGGGCGGCGAACTGGGCGGTGGTCAGGCCAGCAAGTTGGGCCGTTGTGAGGGCCGCCGCCTGCGCGGTGCCCAGGGCCAAGACTTGGTCGGTCGTCAGGCCCTTGATCGCTGCGGTGGTCAGGGCGGCAAGATCGGCTGTCTCCATCTCGGCCAGGACGGCGGCGGCGATGGCAGCAATCTGGGACGAGCCGAGGGAGGCGGACTGACCTGTGGTCAAGGCGACGATCTGGTCGGTCTGAAGCCCCTGCAAGGCATCGGTCGTCAGGGCCGCAACCTGCGGATCGGTCAGGTTCGAAACCGAAGCGGTCGAGAGTGCTGCCACCTGATCAGAGCCAAGGGCAGCGACCTGATCGGTGCCGAGCGCCACGACCTGATCGGTGCGAAGGTTGGCAATACCGGCCGTGGCAAGGGCTGCGACCTGCGTGGTGGACAGGGCGACAAGTTGCCCTGTGGTCAAGGCGCGCACCTGTGCCGAGCCCAGAGCCGCCGCCGCATCGGTGGTCAGGCCGGTGATGGCGGTCGTGGTCAATGCCTCAAGATCCGCCGTTTCCATCTGCGCCAGAACACTGGCCTCGATGGCCGCGATCTGGCCTGAGCCAAGTGCCGCGGCCTGTGCCGTGGTCAAGGCGACGATATTGGCGCTGCCAAGTCCGGGCAAACCGCTGGTGGACAGGGCGGCAATCTGGCCAGTGGTCAGATTGGTGATCTGCGCTGTGGTCAGGGCGCCGATCTGATCGGACCCCAGGGCCGCGATCTGCGCGGTGGTCAGGGCGGTGGTCTGGCTGGTCGACATGGCGTCGATGCCGGCGGTTGTGATGGCGGCGGCCTGCGTCCCGGACAGGGCCACAAGTTGCGCGGTGGTCAGGGCGGCAACCTGATCGGTGGTCAGATCGGCCAGTTGGGCGGTTGTCAGGCCGCGAAGGGCAGAGGTGGTCAGCGCGGCCAGATCGGCCGTCTCCATCTCGGCCAGGACAGCAGCGTCAATCGCCGCGATCTGGTTGGAGGCGAGGGCGGCGGACTGCGCCGTGGTCAGGGCAACGATATCAGCCGTTTCCAGCCCGGCCAGCGCCGACGACGTCAGTGCAGCGACCTGCGCAGTGGCAAGCCCCGCGACCTGCGCCGTCGTCAACGCCTCGACCTGTGCCGAAGTCAGGGCGGCCATGCCTGCGGTCGTGATGGCGGCGACCTGGGCGGTGGAAAGTGCGGCAAAGTCATCTGTGCCAAGCCCCGGCACCGCCGCCGCACCAAGGGCCGCGATCTGTGCCGTGGTCAGCGCCGTGACCTGATCCGTCGCCATTGCGGCGATCTGAGCCGAGGTCAGACCCCGCACCGCAGCCGTGGTCAGGGCGGCAAGATCGGCCGTCTCAACCTCGGCCATGACGGCGGCGGCGATGGCACCGATTTGTGCGGAACTGAGGACCGCCGCCTGTGCCGTGGTCATGGCCTGCAAGTTGGCGCTGCCCAGACCCGAAAGGCCGGCAGTCGACAGGGCAGCGACCTGAGTGGTTGAGAGATTGGCGATCTGCGCGGTCGACAGGGCAGCAACCTGGGCCGAGGTGAAGGTGCCAATCTGCCCGCCGGTGAAGGCCGCGACCTGGGCGGTGGACAGGGCCTACAAGTTGTCAGTGGCAAGGACCGCCACCACAGCGATGTTCAGCGCCGCCAATTGCGCGGTCGACAGGGCGGCGACCTGAGCCGTGCCAAGGTTCGCCATTTGCGCGGTCGTGATACCACGCGCGGCACCGCTGGTCAGGGCGCCGATGTCTGCCGTCTCGATCTGGGCAAAGGCGGTCGAGGAGAGGGCGGCCACCTGCGCCGAACTCAAGGCAGCGGCCTGCGCCGTGCTGAAGACGACAAGGGCAGCGCTGGACAGGCCCGACAGACCTGCCGTCGTCAACGCACCGATCTGGCCCGAGGACATGCCGGTAATCTGCGCTGTGGTCAGGGCAGCGACCTGCCCCGAGGTCAGGGCCCCCATCTGGTTGTTCGTGAGGGCGGCCATCTGGGTGGACGACATGGCGCCAATGGCGGCTGTGGTCAGCTTTGACACCGACGCTGTTGTCAGGGCGGCCACCTGCGCTGTGGTCAGGGCGGCCGTCTGTGCGGTTTCAAGGGCGGCAGCCTGGGCCGTTGTCAGACCGCGAATGGCGCTGGTGGACAGGGCGGCAAGATCGGCGGTTTCAAACTGTGCGATGGTCACGGGCGAGATCGAGGCGACCTGGACCGAGGTGAGTGCGGCGGCCTGCCCTGTGGTCAGGGCCACGATATCAGCCGTCTCCAACCCCGCAAGGGCGGCGGTGGTCAGGGCGGCGATCTGGGCGGTGGTCAATTTGGCAATCTGGGCCGTTGTCAGGGCCGCGACCTGTGCCGATGTGAAAGAGGCGATCTGGGCCGTGGTCAGTGCTGCAACCTGTGCGGTCGACAGGGCGGCAAGATCCTCGGTCGCGAGTCGGGCGATCTGGGCGGTGGACAGCGCGCCAAGCTGGGCCGTGGTCAGGGCCGCGACCTGCGCCGTGGTCAGCGCCACAATCTGGTTCGACGTCAGGCCCCGAACGGCAAGGGAGCCAAGTGCGGCAACATCCGCCGTTTCCAGTGCGGCGATGCTGGCCGTGGTCAGTGCCGCCAGTTGGGTGGACGACAAAGCGGCCGCCTGGCCCGTGGTGAGGGCAGCGATATCGGCCGTCTCGATCGCGGCAAGTCCGGCGGTGCCAAGGGCAGCGATCTGGGCGGTGGTCAGGGCGGCGGCCTGACCGGTGGTCAGCGCCACGATCTGGGTGGATCCCATCGCAGCAATCTGGGCGGTGGTCAGGGCGGCCATCTGGCCCGGTGTCATTGCGGCAAAGCTGGCGGTGGGCAGTGACAAAAGCTGCGACGTTGAAAGGGCTGCGACCTGCGCGGTTGTGAGGGCTGCCAGACCGTCGGTGGGCAGGGCAGAAAGGGCAGCCGTGGTCAGGGCGGCGACCTGGGCCGTGGTCAGAACTGCGGCCTGGCCCGTGGTCAACGCGGCGATCTGGCCTGTGGTCAGGGCGGCAATCTGCGCCACCGTCAGGGCAGCTATTCGGCCCGTTGTCAGTGCGGCGATCCCGTCGGCATCTAGCTGCCGGATCTGTGCGGTGGACAGGGAAACCAGTTGCCCGCTGGTCAGCGCGGCAACCTGATCCGACCCCAAAGCCGCCGCTTGGGCGGTCGACAGCCCCCGCAGGGCGAGGGTGGTCAGGGCGGCCACCTCGGACGTCTCAAGCGCTGCGATCGCATCTGTGCCAAGAACGGCGATCTGGGCCGAGGACAGAACGGCCGCTTGGGCCGTGGTCAGGGCGGCGGCATCAGCGGTTTCCAGCCCCACGATATTGGCCGTCGTCAGGGCCGCGATCTGCGCCGTGGTCAGGGCTGCGGCCTGCTCGGTCGTCAGGGCGGCGATCTGGGCCGAGGACAGGGCCGCGATCTGCGCCGTTCCCATGGATGCGATCTGGGCTGTCGTCATATTGGCAATCGAGGCGGAACTTAGGACCAGCAATTGCTGCGTGGTGAGCGCGGCAAGCTGGGCCGAAGTCAGCGCCGCTGCCTGATCGGACCCAAGGGCCGCGATTTGAGCGGTGGTCAGCCCCCTGATCGCAGAGGTGGTCAGGGCGGCCAGATCCTCCGTCTCGATCGCGGCGATGGTGGCGGTGGCCAGTGCTGCGATCTGGGCCGAGGTCAGGACAGCGGCCTGGCCCGTGGTCAGGGCTGCGGCGTCAGCCGTGTCAAGCCCGGCAAGGCTGGCCGTGGTCAAGGCGGCGATTTGCGCGGTGGACAGTTCGGGAACCTGTTCGGTCGTCAGCGCCGCGACCTGGGCGGATGTCAGCACGGCGATCTTGGCGGTGGACAGGGCCACGACCTGATCCGTGGTCAGCGCAGCAATGGCGGCGGACGACAGGGACTGCACCTGCGCGGTCGACAGGGTGGCAATCTGGCCTGTGCCCAAAGCGGCGATCTGGTCGCTTTGCAGCGCGCCGACCTGTGCCGTGGTCAAGGCGGCGACCTGGGCGGTCGACAGCGCCTCGATCTGCTCGGTGGTCAGGGCGGCCACCTGCGCGGTGGTAAAGCGCGACATCTGCGCCGTCGACAGGGCAGCAATATCTGCGGTTGGCAGGGCGGCGACCTGGGCCGTGCGCAGGGCGGCGATCTGGGTCTGCGTCAAGCCGCGGATCGCCGCGGTCGTCAGGGCGGCAATGTCCTGCGTCTGCATCTTTTCCAGCGTCGCCGTGCTGAGGGCGGCAATCTGCGCCGAGGTCAGGACGGCCGCCTGTGCCGTGGTCAGGGCCACCACATCAGCCGTCTCCAACCCCGCAAGGCTTGCCGCGGTCAGCGCAGCGACCTGTGTGGTCGTCAGATTGGCAATCTGGGCCGTTGTCAGCGCCGCCACTTGGGCCGAGGTCAGGGCCGCAATCTGCGCCGTGGTCAAGGCGGCTGTCTGCGCCGTTGACAGGGCCGCAATATCAGCCGTGGTCAGTTTGGCCACCTGGGCGCCGGAGAGGGCGGCCAGTTGCGCGGTGGACAGGGCCGCGACCTGTGCGGTCGTCAGCACGGCCACTTGAGAGGTCGTCAGCCCTTTGACCGCGGCGGTGCTGAGGGCGGCGATGTCAGCTGTTTCCAGCTTGGAAATTGTGGCGGTGCTGATGGCGGCGATCTGCGCAGAGGTCAGGGCCGCCGATTGGGCCGTGGTCAGGGCCACTGCTTCGGCGCTTTCCAGACCAGCGAAACCTGCGGCGGCGATCGCGGCGATCTGTGCCGTGGACAGCTGAACCACCTGCGCCGTGCCCAGTGCCGCAATCTGGCCGGACGACAGGGCCGCGATCTGCGCCGTGGTCATGGCCGCGATCTGCGCTGTGGACAGGCCCGCAATCGCCGTGGTCGAGATCCGGGAGATGGCCGCCGTCGACAGGGAGGCAATCTGAGCCGAGGACAGGGCGGCGACCTGAGCACTGACCAGCGTCACCATCTGGGTCGACGTCAGGCCACGGATCGCGGCGGTGGTCAGGGCCGCGATATCTGCTGTCTCGATCCTTGATATGGCGGCGGTGCCGATTGCCGCCACTTGCGCCGATGACAGAGCCGCAGCCCCTGCCGTGGTCAGCGCAACGATATCGGCGCTTTCCAGCCCGATCAGCGCGCCCGTGGCCAGTGCGGCCACCTGCGTCGTGGTCAGATTGGCCACCTGCGCAGTCGTCATGGCGGCCACTTGCGCCGAGCCAAGGCCATTGATCTGGGCGGTTGTCATGGCCGCGACCTGGGCCGTGGACAGGGCCGCAACCGCAGCCGTGCTGAGCTTTTGAATGCCAGACACCGAGACTGCGGCGATCTGCGCCGTGGTCAGGGCGGCAATCTGCCCGGTGGTCATGACGGCCACCTGGGCCGAGGTCAGACCCTTGATGGCAGTGGTGGTCAGGGCAGCGATATCGGCTGTTTCCAGCTTGGCAACCGCCGCCGTCGACAGCGCGCCAAGCTGGGCCGAGGTCAGGATGGCGGCCTGTGCCGTGGTCAATGCAACCGCCTCTGCGGTTTCAAGGCCCTTGAGGCCAGCCGTGGTCAAGGCGGCCACCTGCGCCGTGGTCAGGTTTGCCATCTGCGCGGTGGTCAGGGCCGCGACCTGACCCGAGGTCAGCGCAGCGACCTGCGCCGTGCCAAGGGCCGCGACCTGCGCCGTTGACAGGGCCGCAATGTCACCCGCTGCCAGTTTGCCAATGACCCCGGTGGACAGGGCAGCCAGTTGCGCCGTGGTCAGGGCGGCAAACTGGGCCGTCTCCATCGCGACAGCCTGGGCGGTGGTCAGGCCGGCAATCGCGGCTGTCGTCAGCGCGGCAAGGTCCGCGGTTTCCAGCTTGGCCATCGCGGCCGCACCAATCGACGCCACCTGCCCCGAGGTCAGAACGGCGGCCTGTGCCGTGGTCAGCGCCACCGCATCTGCGGTGTTCAGCCCTGCCAGCGCCTTGGACGACAGCGCCGCAACCTGGGTCGTCGAGAGGTTGGCCGTTTGCGCGGTCGTCAGCACCGACACCTGCCGCGAGGTCAGCGCCCCGATCTGCGCCGTTGACAGCACAGCGAACTGTGCGGTGGACAGGGCTGGTATCTGTGCCGTGGTCAGGGATTGGATGTCGGCCGTGGTCAGGGCTGCGATGGCGGTCGTGCTCAGCGCGGCGATCTGGGCGGTCGTAAGGGCAGTGATGGTCGACATGTAACGCTCCGTTTCCACTGGTTGCGCAGAAAGGCGCGTCCGCCCCTGCCCCGGTCCGGGGCCCCAATCGGCCCAAAATCTGCCCTAAGGCTGCCAGCGGATGCTTATGAAACCATGAATCCTTGGCGGATGGCCCCGGATTCCCAAAGCCAAGTGCAGACAAAACAGATCAAACCTTAGGCAATCATCGGGATCGGCCCTGGAAAATTTCCCCAAGGTTTTCGGGATTTGTTCACGTCTTGTTCACCATTCTTCGTTGAATGTTAGCCCAACCCGGAGGTGAGCCGATGTCGATGCCCTTAACCCTGTCCTTTCCTCTGCCGGATGACGACCAGATGTTGCGGCATGCGCTGGCCCTGCCCGGCGGCCTTGCGGCGGCACCCAAGGGCGATCAGGCTTGCCTTGCCCGCGCCGTGCAGGGGTTGGACCTGATGGGGCTGGTCCGGCATGCCGAGGGGGCCGATGGAACCGGGGTGGTTCAGCTTTATGAAATCTGGCTTGCCGCGCATGGCCACGAACCGCAGGGCTGTGCTGCGTGGTTCAATCTGGGCGTAGCACGCATGCGGGCGGGCAATCCTGCCGGCGCTGCGGCGGCCTACCGCGAGGCGCTGCGGCTGAAACCCGACATGGTGGAAGCCCAGATCAACCTTGGCACGGCGTTGGAGGCGTCGGGGCAGACCGAACTGGCGCTGGGGGCGTGGCGCGCCGCACTGCCGCCGCCGGCGATGCGGCAGGTCTTGCACAACCAGCTTGGCCGCGTTCTGGAAAGCCAAGGTCGGCTTGGCCCCGCGGCCGAAGAACTGCGCGCCTCGTTGCTGATTGAACCGCATCAACCAGACGTGCAGCAGCATCTGGTGCATATGCGTCAAAGGATGACCGCTTGGCCACCCGCGCACCTGGACGTGCCGGGCTTGACCGAGGCGGAGGCGGCGGCAAATTGCGGCCCCTTGGCGGCGCTGGCGCTGTTTGACGACCCGCTGTTGCAGGCAGCAACCGGTCAGGACTGGATCCGCCGCAAGGCGCCACCCGTGGGCCCCCGCATGTCGCCTGAGGAAGGGTATCGCCATGACCGCATCAGGATCGGCTATCTTTCCACCGATTTTTGCCGCCATGCGATGAGCTTTCTGATCGCCGAACTGCTGGAACTGCACGACCGGTCCCGGTTTGAGGTTTATGGCTACTGCGCCTCGCCCGAGGATGGCAGCGACATCCGGGCGCGGGTTCTGGCGGCGATGGATCATCATGTGCCGATCAAGGCGATGACCGATCAGGAAGCGGCGGCGCGGATCCGGACGGATGAGATTGACATTCTGATTGATCTGAATGGCCTGACGCGGGGTGCGCGGGTCGGCGTGCTGCGCTGGAAGCCTGCGCCGGTTCAGATCACCTATCTGGGCTATATCGGTCCGATCCCGCTGCCGGAACTGGACTATATCCTGTGTGATGAAATCACCATTCCACCAGAGCTTGACCACCACTATGAACCGCGCCCGCTGCGGATCGAGGGGTGCTATCAGGCCAATGACAGCCGCACGCCGGTTCTGCCCAGCGTTACCCGCGCCGCCGTGGGGTTGCCGGAGGGGGCTTTTGTCTATTGCTGCGTGTCGCATCACTACAAGATCACTGAAGCGATGTTTGGCAGTTGGTGCGATATCGTGGCGGAGGTCGAGGGGTCGGTGCTATGGCTGATCGACGACAATCCCGAAAGCCGCTTGGCGCTGACGACCCGCTGGGAGGCGCGGGGGCTGTCGGCGGACCGGCTGCTCTTTGCCCCAAGGGTGGACCCTGACCGCTACCGCGCCCGCCTGGCACTGGCCGATCTGTTCCTGGACACCACGCCTTATAATGCGGGCACCATTGCGTCTGATGCGCTGCGGATGGGGTTGCCATTGCTGACACTGCAAGGGACGGCCTTTGCGGCACGCATGGCGGCAAGCCTGCTTACGGCAATTGGGCTGACGGAATGCATTGCGACCTCGCCCCGCGATTACGTGGCAAGGGCCACGCGGATTGGTCAGGACAGGGCATTGCACAGCGCCATGAAGGCGCACCTGGCGGGCGATGCCTGGGCCCGAACTCTGGGCGACAGTGCTGGCTTCACCGCCCGGTTCGAGGCGGTGATGGAGGTGGTTCGCCTGAAACCTGGTGCGGGTTGAATAATGCGGCGGCACAGCGCTATTCTGAAGATGTGGCCAAGACGCCCTTTGGCACACTCAGGGGAACCCAATGGAAAATCTTTCAGTGCCGGTCATCACGCTGGCGGCAGTGGTGTTGTTCGGGATCATTGCCCTTGTGGCACTGTTTCGCCGCCCGGGCGCCTCGACCGCGCTGCAAAAGGAACATGACGCCCTGCTGGGCCGGTTGGCGGCGATGGAGACTGACCTGCGCGCGGCCCTTTCGCGGGCCGACCGATCCGAAGGGCTGGCGGAAGAGCGCAAGACCGAGATTGACCGGCTGAACGGCGATTTGTCCAAGCTGCGCACCTGGATAGACGCCGATCAGCAGGAAAAACAAGGTCTTAAGGCAGCCGTTGCGGGGTTGGAGGCCAAAGCCAGCGCGGATGCTGAAACGGTGGCGGCCAAGCAGCGCGACATGCTGCGCGCGACCGAGGAAACCAGCAAACTGCGCGCGCGGCTGGAGGAGGAGCAGAAATCGCATCAAGGCCTGAAGGCCGAGATTGCAGCCCTGCAAACCCAGATCGAGGGCATCACCCGCGCCGCCAATGAAAAGATCGCCCTGCTCGCCGCGGTGCGCGAGGACATGCAGGCCAAGTTCAAGGAGCTTGCCGATGACGCGCTGAAGACGCAAGGCGACAGCTTCAGCAAAGCCAATCTTGAAAAGCTGGAAGCGACGCTGACCCCGCTGAAGGAACATGTCGGCCATTTTGAAAAGGAATTGCGCGAGGTTCATCAGGAGACGGTGAAAGACCGCGAAAGGCTGAAGGCGGAAATCCTGTCGCTGAGCAAACGGTCTGAGGAGATTTCGACCGAAGCGGTGAACCTGACCCGTGCCCTGAAGGGGGATCGTCAGCAGCAAGGGGCCTGGGGCGAGATGATCCTGGAGACGATCCTGGAACGATCCGGCCTGCGCGAGGGGCAGGAATATGAAAAACAGGCGCACAGGACCGATTCCGAAGGCGGGCGGCTGCGGCCTGACGTTGTGGTGCGCATTCCGGGTGACAAGACGCTGGTCATCGATTCCAAAGTGTCGCTGTCGGCCTATTCCGAGGCGGTCAATTCCGACGATCCGACCGTGGTGTCACTGGCACGCAAACGCCATGTGCTGGCCATTCGCAACCACATCATGGGGCTCTCGGCCAAGGCGTACCAATTGGCCGAAGGATCGACAGTTGATTATGTCATCATGTTCGTCCCGATCGAGGGCGCCCTGTCCGAGGCGCTGCGCGAGGATGGCGCGCTGACGGAATATGCGCTGGACCGTCATATCACCATCGCGACGCCGACGACGCTGATGATGGCGCTGCGGACAGTGGCCCATGTCTGGGCGGTTGAGCGGCGCAACAGCAATGCTGAGTTGATTGCGAAACGGGCCGGGCTTTTATTCGACAAGGTGGCAGGCTTCGTCGGCAACATGGAGAAGGTCGGCAAGGGCCTGGGCTCGGCACAGACCGCCTATGAGGGGGCGATGGGGCAGCTTCAGCGGGGGCCGGGCAATGTTCTGTCACAGATCGGCATGCTGAAAGCGCTGGGGGCCAAGACGACCAAGGAGGTTGGTCTGGATTATGACGCCGAAACCCTGACAAGCGAGGCGGTCGGTTTGCTGCCCGAAGTGGACGAACAGACCTGAGAGGCAAAGAGGCCCGGCAATGACGGCCGGGCCCCTGTTTTGTCAGATGTCGAGCGTATTCTCATGCTCCCACCGCGAGAAGTGGGCGGCGTAGCTGTCCCACTCCTTCCTCTTCAGGCGCAGATAGGCGTTGGAAAACTCCTCGCCCATCATGGCCTTCAGGGTCTTGTCCTTGTCATATTCGCGCAAGGCGTCCAGCAGGTTCAGCGGCAGCAGGGGCGCGCCCTTTACCGTATGGCCCATCTGGTACATGTCGATGTCATACCGCCGCCCCGGATTGGCATTGGTGCGCACCCCGTCAAGACCGGCGGCGATGATGACGGCTTGCAAAAGGTAGGGGTTGGCCGCGCCATCGGGCAGGCGGAGTTCGAAACGACCGGGGCCCGGGACGCGGACCATATGGGTGCGGTTGTTGCCGGTCCAGGTGACCGTATTGGGCGCCCAAGTCGCACCAGACGAGGTGCGGGGGGCGTTGATGCGTTTGTAGCTGTTCACGGTCGGGTTGCAGATCGCGGCCAGCGCGCTTGCATGCTTCATGATGCCGCCAAGGAAAGCGCGGCCCTTGTCCGACAGGCTAAGCTCCTTGGACGGGTCCGAAAACGCGTTGGTCTTGCCATCGGGTGTCCAGACCGAGATATGGGCGTGGCAACCTGACCCAGTCAGCCCTTTGAAGGGTTTTGGCATGAAGGTGGCCCTAAACCCATGCTTTTCGGCCACCGACTTCATCATGAACTTGAAAAAGCTATGCTTGTCAGCGGTTTGCAAGGCGTCGTCATATTTCCAGTTCATCTCGAACTGGCCAATCGCGTCTTCATGGTCGTTCTGGTAGGCTTCCCAGCCCAGTTCGAGCATATAGTCGCAAGCCTCTGAAATCACGTCATAACGGCGCATGACGGCTTGTTGGTCGTAGCAGGGTTTTTCGGCGTTGTCGTACGGGTCCGAGATTTGTTCGCCATCGGCGGTCAGGATGAAAAACTCGGGCTCGACCCCGGTTTTGACGCGCAAGCCATCCTTGGCGGCTTCGGCAATCACATGCTCCAGCACGTTGCGGGGCGCTTGGGCGACGAGTTTACCCTCCATCGTGGCGCGGGCAGCGACCCAGGCCACATCCTTTTTCCACGGCAACTGGATGACCGAGGAGGCATCGGGCACGGCCATCAGGTCAGGATGGGCAGGTGTCAGGTCCAGCCAGGTCGCGAAACCGGCAAAGCCAGCTCCCTCGACCGCCATGTCATTGATGGCCTGCGTCGGCACCAGTTTCGCACGCTGACCGCCGAAAAGGTCAGTGTAGGAAATCATGAAATACTTGACGCCCTTTTCTTTTGCCCATGAGGCGAGATCTTGGACCATTGTTAGCTCCCTGTTTATTCAGTGCTTATGCGGGTTCGCAGCGCACGTCAGTTTTTACGGAATTGGCGATGAAGCATTCATCATGTGCCGCGTGGTGCAGCGCAAGTTCTTCGGTGCGGGTCCCGGTCCAGACGATCCGGGGGCGCAGGGTGACGTGAGAGACCCAAACCCGGCCATCATCCTTGGACATCCGGCCCTCGGCGGTGTCGGAATAGCTGTCAACGGTGTGGCCCAACTTGGCCGCCAGATGCAGGAAGGTGAGCATATGGCAGGAGCAGAGGGAGGCGACAAAAGCCTCCTCCGGGTCGACGCCCGCGGGGTCGGCGAATTTGCCGACGACTTGGGGGGAGGCGGAGGCGCGGAAGGTCACGCCGCCGTCAAAGCTCCACTGGTGGCCACGGCTGTAGCGGTTGTCGGTGAAGGGCTCATCGGCCCCACGCCTCCAGTCCACAGTCGCGGTGTAGCTGGCCATTACCGCCCCGGAATCCAGCTTGTGCCCGCCAGCGGCACCCCGGCCATGGCGGCGGATTCGACTGTAAGGGCGCACAGATCCTCAGGCTCCAGATTGTGCAGGTTGTTCTTGCCGCAGGCGCGGGCAATCGTCTGCGCCTCAAGCGTCAGGACCTTGAGGTAGTTTTTCAGGCGACGGCCACCCAGGATGGGGTCAAGGCGTTTGGACAGTTCGGGGTCTTGGGTCGTGATACCCGCCGGATCGCGCCCCTCGTGCCAGTCGTCATAGGCACCAGCGGTCGTGCCAAGCTTGCGGTATTCCGATTCAAGTGCCGGGTCATTGTCGCCCAAGGCGACCAGTGCGGCGGTCCCGATGGCGACGGCGTCGGCACCAAGGGCCATGGCCTTGGCCACATCGGCCCCGGTGCGGATGCCGCCCGAGACGATGAGTTGCACCTTGCGGTGCATGCCCAGATCTTGCAGCGCCTTCACGGCAAGCGGGATACAGGCCAGAATGGGCATGCCGACGTTTTCGATGAACACGTCCTGCGTGGCGGCAGTGCCGCCCTGCATACCGTCCAACACAACCACGTCCGCACCCGCCTTGACGGCCAAAGCGGTGTCATAATAGGGCCGCGCGCCGCCGATCTTCACATAGATCGGCTTTTCCCAATCGGTGATTTCGCGGATTTCAAGCAGTTTGATTTCCAGATCGTCCGGGCCGGTCCAGTCGGGGTGACGGCAGGCGGAGCGTTGGTCGATGCCCTTGGGCAGGTTGCGCATCATCGCAACGCGGTCGGAGATTTTCTGGCCCAAGAGCATGCCGCCGCCACCGGGCTTGGCACCCTGCCCCACCACAACCTCGATCGCGTCGGCGCGGCGCAGGTCATCGGGGTTCATGCCGTAGCGGGAGGGAAGGTATTGATACACCAAAGTTTTGCTGTGCCCGCGCTCTTCCTCGGTCATTCCGCCATCGCCGGTGGTGGTCGAGGTTCCGGCGGCGGTCGCCCCCCGGCCCAGCGCCTCTTTGGCAGGTCCGGAGAGGGCGCCGAAGGACATGCCGGCGATGGTGACGGGGATGTCCAGATGGATGGGCTTTTTGGCAAAACGGGTGCCCAGCCAGACATCGGTTGCGCATTTCTCGCGGTAGCCTTCCAGAGGATAGCGACTGATCGAGGCGCCGAGAAACAGAAGGTCGTCGAAATGCGGCAGGCGGCGTTTGGAGCCGCCGCCACGGATGTCATAGATCCCGGTCGCGGCGGCGCGGCGGATTTCGGCGTTCACGTCGTTGGAAAAGGTCCATGACTGTTTCGGCGGTGTGTGCAGGAATTCTGTCATGGGATCCTCAATAGGCCGCAGCGTTATCGACGTTGAAGGTATAGAGCTTGCGCGCAGAGCCGTAGCGTTTGAATTCGTGGGGTGACGCTTTGCCGTCCGCCTCGCCCCGTTTCAGAAGGTCGGCCAGAAGGGCGATGTGTTCGGGGCGCATTTCCTTTTCGATGCAGTCGGCACCAAGGGATTTGACCGAACCGCGCACAAAAAGCCGCGCCTCGTACAGGCTGTCGCCCAAGGCTTCGCCTGCGTCGCCCAGCACGACCAGATTGCCCGATTGCGCCATGAAACAGGACATGTGGCCGATGCTGCCATGCACCACGATGTCGATGCCCTTCATCGAAATGCCGCAGCGTGACGACGCATTGCCCTTGATGACCAGCAACCCGCCGCGCCCGGTGGCCCCGGCGTATTGGCTGGCATCGCCGTCAATGATCACGGTGCCGGACATCATGTTTTCAGCCACACCGGGGCCTGCCGAGCCTTTGACGCGGATGGTGGCCTGTTTGTTCATGCCTGCGCAGTAGTAGCCGGTCGATCCGCGTACGGTGATATCCACCGGCGCATCCACCCCGGCGGCGATGGCATGGGCGCCCTTGGGATTGATGATTTCCCATTCGGTCATGTTGGTCTGGCCCTTGAGGGCGTGCAGCGAGGAGTTCAGCGCCCGCAGGCCATTGGCGGAAAGGTCAAAGGTCTGCATGGATCAACGTTCCCAGAAGTAAACGGTGGCGGGTTCAGGTTCCCAGACCCGGGCGGTTTCAATGCCGGGCAGGTTGACCATGGCGCGGTATTCGCTGCCAAAGGCGACATACTGGTCGGTTTCGGCCATGACGGCGGGTTTGCAAGCAATGGGGTCACGCACCACGCCAAAGCCGTTCTTGGTGCCGACGACAAAGGTGAAAAAGCCGTCCAGATCGGTCAGGGTCGCGCCCATCGCATCGCCCAAGGCCGAGCCTTCGCGCAGTTTGTGGCTTATGAAGGCAGCGGCGACTTCGGTGTCGTTTTCCGTCTCAAACGTCATGCCAGCGCGTTTCAAATCGCGGCGGACCGAATTGTGGTTGGACAGCGAACCATTATGCACAAGGCACTGGTCCGAACCGGTCGAGAAAGGATGCGCGCCCATCGTGGTGACGGCGCTTTCGGTGGCCATGCGGGTGTGGCCGATGCCGTGGGTGCCGCCCATAGTGCTGACGCCAAAGCGGGCAGCCACATCGCGGGGCAGGCCAACTTCCTTGAAGATTTCAATGCTTTCGCCCGCACTCATCACTTTGACATTGGGGCGCAGGTGCGACAGCGCCGAGCGGGCCGCCTCCATCTGGTCCAGCGGCACTTCCAGCACGGCATGGGTGTCCTTGACCAGCATCAGCACCGGCTGGCCGAGGGCGTCATGCAAATCGCCATCCAGCGCTTTAAAATCAACGCCGGGGTTGGCCGATTGCACGGTGATCTTGGCCCGCCCCTGCCCTGCCCCGGAATAGATCGCGATGCCCGCGCTGTCGGGGCCCCGGTCTGTCATGGTGATCAGCATTTCGGTCAGCATGGCGCCCAGTTGCGGCTCCAGCTTGGGGTCCTTCAGGAACAGTCCAACGATGCCGCACATGGGATTCGTCTCCTTGCAATATTCTTCCTGACGCTAGCACCGAAGAATCCAGGGTTCAACTGTGAAGAAACATTTTTAACCTGAGGGGAATTGCCCTTTGGATCAACCCACCGGCCCAAAGGCGGCTATGCCATGCGCAGCGGCCGGGGTGGCATTGGACTTGGGGGGGCAAGTAAGGCTTTTCACAGCGTCAAACTGCGACAGGAATATCTGACCCTTGAAATGGGCCGTGAAATCGGACCGTTTCAACGCGTCCATGACGGGTCCCTTGACCTCGGACAGGTGAAAGCCGATCCCGGCAGAGTTCAGGCGGTGTGCGATGGCCTCCAGACTTTCCAGCGCACTGGCATCAATGGCGTTGACCGCCGGGCACATGAGGATGACATGCTTTAGCAGCGGTTGGTCCGCGATGCGGTCATAAATCGCATCTTCCAGCGCGCGGGCATTGGCAAAGTACAGGCTTTCATCAACCCGGATCGACAAGATTCCGGGCTCGGTGATCACGTCGTGGCGATCCACATTGCGAAAATGTTCGGTCCCGGGCATCTGGCCGACAATCGCCATATGCGGGCGCGATGTGCGCCACAAGAACAGCATCAGCGACAACGAGACGCCTGCCGTAATCCCGGCTTCGACGCCCACCAGCAGGACGGTCAGAATGGTTACGGCCATCGCCGCGAAGTCTGGTTTGGAATAGGCCCAGGTCCGCTTGATCGCGCCCAGATCAACCAGCGACAAGACTGCCACGATGATCGTGGCGGCCAGCACGGCCTGCGGCAGGAACCGGAACAGCGGCGTCAGAAAGACGGTGGCCGCAAGAATGCCTGCTGCCGTGAAGGCACCTGCCAAGGGCGTCTCTGCGCCTGCATCGAAGTTCACGACAGAACGGGCAAAGCCGCCTGTCACCGGATAGCCGCCAGACAGCGCTGAGGCGACGTTGGACAGGCCAAGTGCGGTCAGTTCCTGATTGGGCACAATGCGTTGCCGCCGCTTGGCCGCCAGCGTTTGCGCGATGGACACGGATTCGACAAATCCCACCAGACTGATCAGCACGGCCGGCACCAGAAGCTGCTGCCATAGGCCCAAGTCAAACGAGGGCAAGGCAAAGGGCGGCAACCCGGCAGGGATATCACCGACAATCCTGACACCCTTGTCCGCCAGACCGAACCCGACAACCGCAAGGATTGACAGAACGATCGCCGCTACGGGGCCGGCCTTGCCGATCAGATCCGCAACGCGGGGGCGCAGCCCCTGTGCCAGCAGCAGGGGTTTCAACTGCCTGCGGGTCCAGAACAAAAAGCCCGTCGCAAGGATGCCGATGACAAGGGTGTAGGGATTGATCCCGCCTAGCCCTGCGTAAAGACCGGACATCAGTTCCGGAAGCGTGTCACCGTCGGCCTTGATCCCCAAGATGTGTTTCACCTGGGATGTGGCGATCAAAAGCCCCGAAGCGGTTATGAACCCCGAAATCACGGGATGGCTCAGGAAATTCGCCATGAACCCCAACCGCAACACCGACATTGCCAGCAGCACAAGCCCTGACAAAAAGGCCAGCGTGATGGCCGCGGTCAGATACTCGGCACTTCCCGGTGCGGCCACATGGCCAACCGCTGCCGCCGTCATAAGCGACACGACGGCGACCGGGCCCACGGCCAGCGCCCGACTGGTGCCGAAAACCGCATAGGCCAGCAAGGGCAGGATCGAGGCATAAAGCCCAACCTGTGGTGGCAGGCCCGCCAGCATGGCATAGGCTAGGCTTTGCGGCACCAGCATGATCGTCACGATCAGGGCAGCGACCAGATCGCTTTGCGCCTCGGTTTTGGAATAGGTCGGGGCCCAGCCAAGGATGGGCAACAGGGACTTGAGGGATATCAACGATTTGGTCCTTGATTCAGGGCCAAGCCCGGGCTTGCGGTCTGGCCGAGGGCGGGAACAACCTGATCCTTGGGCGTGCGTCCGGCCTCGGACATGGTCCATAGGGTCGCAGACCTTGCACCGGTGCGGCAAAAGGCAAGTATGGGCTTGGGCAGGCTGTCCAATGCGGCCGTAAAGGCCAGGACGTCTTGATCGCTGGCGTTGCCCGGAACGATGGGCAGGTACTGGGCCCTCAATCCCGCGATGGCCGCAGCGGCCCTGATGTCGGCAAAGGTGGGCTGATCGGTACCTTCGCCATCGGGCCGGTTGCAGATGACGGACCTGAAACCGGCAGCAGCAAGTTCGCCCATGTCCTGCGGCAAAATCTGCCCGCAGACAGACAAGGTCGGGGTAAGAAGCTTGATCGTCATGGAACCATTCCTTGGGCTTGGGCGGTGAGCGGGCAAAAGCGGATCAGAGCCCGTTGATCGGGACCTTCAAAAAGCGTTTGCCGCTGTCATCGGCGGCTGGCAGGTCGCCCGCCCGCATGTTGACCTGCAAGGATGGGATGATCAGCTTTGGCATCGACAAGGTGGCGTCGCGGGCTTCGCGCAGATGGACGAAGGCATCTTCGGTGATGCCGTCCTTGACGTGGATGTTATTGGCGTTTTGTTCGGCCACTGTGGTTTCCCAGCGAATGTCGCGGCCGTTCGGGCCATAGTCGTGGCACATGAACAGGCGTGTGGCATCTGGCATCGACAGCACCCGCTTGATTGACCGATACAGGGTGCGCGCATCGCCGCCCGGAAAATCGGCTCTGGCCGAGCCTCCGTCAGGCATGAAAAGCGTATCGCCCACAAAGGCGGCATCGCCGATGACATGGGTCATGCAGGCGGGGGTGTGGCCCGGCGTGTGCATGGCAAAGGCCGTCAGGGTGCCGATCTGATAGCTATCGCCATCCTTGAACAGGTGGTCGAACTGACTGCCGTCGCGCTGAAACTCGGTGCCTTCGTTGAAAACCTTGGCAAAGGTGTCTTGGACCAGCGTGATATTCTCGCCAATGCCGATCTTGCCGCCCAGTTTGCCCTGAATATAGGGCGCACCAGACAAGTGGTCGGCATGGACATGGGTTTCGATCAACCATTCCAATGTCAGGCCATTGGCCTTGATATGGTCGATCACCGCATCTGCCGAGGCATAGGTGATGCGACCGGCCGCATAATCGATGTCCATCACACTGTCGATCACGGCACAGGAGGTGCTGGCCGGATCACGCACGACATAGGTCACGGTGTTGGTGAGTTCATCGAAAAAGGCGGTG
>CAMDHB010000022.1 GCA_945897655.1 Pseudorhodobacter antarcticus | reverse complement strand
GCCAAAGATGTGATCCACCCCCGCCGTACCCGCCAGATTGTCTGCCGCTGCGGTGCCAAGAATCAGGTCACTGTCCGCCGCCCCGGTCACCGTCACTTCAACCGCCGTGCCATCCACTGTGTGCAGCACCAGAACATCAGTCACCACTTGACCATCGGTCAGGCTCTGCACAGCCAGCGCATTGTTACCCAACGCATAGGACCAGACCCCCGCCGCATCCACCGTCAGGCTGCCATAGGTCCCGGCCAGCCCGGCAACCGCAACCATCCCCGACTGCCCCGCATCCACATCGGCCACCGTCAACTGCCCCGTGGCCACCAGACCCGCATCCTCAACCACCGCGCCGGTCACATCGCCCGTCACGACCGGGGCCACGTTGAGTGGCGGGTCCAGCCACAGGTCGCTGTCCGTGAACACCAGATGCTCGACATTGACCGCAATTGTCCGCGCCCCCGTGGTCAGGTCCGTCACCTGCAACGACCCACCGGCGATCTGGACGATGTGATAAGCGCTGGCCACCCCGGCAAAATGGATCGTATCCGTCCCCGCCCCGCCATCAATCCCGGTCGCAGGAATATGGACATTGGTGCTGAAGGCTGTGCCGTCCAGCACTACCGTGTCATTGCCCTCGCCTGCGTCAATCTGATTGGTGCCCGCCCCGCCGTCCAGCGTGTCATCCCCGGCCAGACCGTTCAGCCGGTCATTGCCAGCCTGCCCCATGATCAGGTCATCACCTGCGGTGCCAGTCAGGGTGTCATTGTTGGGGGTACCGCTCATCGGGATCATGATGCTGCCTTTTGCAAATCAATATGCGAGTGTACTTGTCCGCCCATGCGCCATCCGTCCATCAACCGAGGGAGGGAAATCCCCGTCTATACAATGGGTTTAGGCCGAAAAAGGCTCAACCGCAGGCCACACCCACAATGCGCCCCTGCTGGTCCAACGCGACATTCAACCGGCTGGGCGAATAGTCCTCGGTCACGGCCATGCCCGGCTCAATCACCCGCAGCGCCATCCAACCGCCCGTAGCGGGCATCGCCGAAACCGGCTGCCCGATCAACGCGCCCACCGGGTCACCGCCACACCGCGCCAGACTGTTGCCCCCCGGACGGCCGGGGTCGGGCACCGGCTGGCAAGCGGCCAACAGCAATATCATCGCAATCGGGGTCAGCGTGAAATGCGGCATTGGGGCCTCCTGTTTCCAAGCCAATTCTGGCATCCTTTGCGCCCCGCGTCCATCATCACCGCCCATTCTTTGGCCAAAGTGGCGCAAACGGCGTTGCCTTTTGGCCTGACCTGTCGCAGCCTGCCGCCAAACTCAGGAGAGATAAATCATGCGTACCCGTGCCGCCGTTGCCATCGCCGCAGGCCAGCCGTTGCAGATCATGGAAGTGAACCTGGCCGACCCCAAGGAAGGCGAGGTTCTGGTTGAGATAAAGGCCACCGGCATCTGCCACACCGACGAATTCACCCTGTCCGGCGCCGACCCCGAAGGCCTGTTCCCCGCGATTCTGGGCCACGAGGGTGCCGGCGTGGTCATCGCCGTAGGTCCAGGCGTGAAAACCCTGAAACCCGGCGACCATGTAATCCCCCTCTACACCCCCGAATGCCGCGAATGCCCGTCCTGCCTGTCGCGCAAGACCAACCTCTGCACCGCCATTCGCGCCACCCAAGGCCAGGGCCTGATGCCCGACGGCACCACCCGCTTTTCGATGCTGGATGGCACACCGATCTATCACTACATGGGCTGCTCGACCTTCGCCAACCATACGGTTGTCCCTGAGATTGCACTGGCCAAGGTCCGCGACGACGCGCCCTTCGATAAAATCTGCTACATCGGCTGCGGCGTCACCACCGGCATCGGTGCCGTCTTGAATACCGCGAATGTCGAGGCTGGGGCCAAGGCCGTTGTCTTTGGCCTTGGCGGTATCGGTCTGAACGTCATCCAAGGCCTGAAAATGGCCGGGGCTGACATGATCATCGGCGTCGACCTGAATGATGAGAAAGAGGAGTGGGGCCGCCGCTTCGGCATGACCCATTTCGTGAACCCCAAAAAGCTGGAAGGCTCGGTCGTCCAGGCCATCGTCGACCTGACCAAAACCCCTTTCGACAAGATCGGCGGCGCGGATTACTCGTTCGACTGCACCGGCAACGTCAAGGTGATGCGCGACGCCCTGGAATGCACCCACCGCGGCTGGGGCCAGTCCATTATCATCGGCGTTGCCCCCGCCGGGGCTGTCATCGAAACCCGCCCCTTCCAGCTGGTCACCGGCCGCGTCTGGAAAGGCACCGCCTTTGGCGGCGCCCGTGGCCGCACCGATGTGCCCAAAATCGTCGATTGGTACATGGACGGCAAGATCGAGATTGACCCGATGATCACCCATGTTCTGCCGCTGGACCGCATCAACGAAGGCTTCGACCTGATGCACGCCGGCAAGTCGATCCGGGCTGTGGTGGTCTATTGATCCGGCATCTGGCAGGGGCGCTGGTCTTGCTGGCTGCCCCTGCATTTGCCAAAGACCCCGACATCCTTGCCATCGAATTCGGCCCCGACCGGATGACAGTCGCCCCGCCCGAAATCCTGAACGTCGAGGTGCGCAATGACTATGGCGTCCCCTACGTTCTGGTCACACTCGACCCCTCACTGC
This sequence comes from Pseudorhodobacter antarcticus, assembly GCA_945897655.1. Lineage (GTDB taxonomy): Bacteria > Pseudomonadota > Alphaproteobacteria > Rhodobacterales > Rhodobacteraceae > Stagnihabitans. The sequence continues at coordinate 16,803 of CAMDHB010000022.1, read as the reverse complement.
AATTCGCGCTCGCCTCGCTGACGCTGGTCCATGTCGGTCAGATCGGGCGCATTTTGATCTGTGATCAGGTCGTCAGCGAACCCCTGCTGCAATCGGCCATCACCGAAGGATCTTTCATGATCGCAAATGGCGATGCGGCCCAAGTGCGCCGTCTGGCCACAATCTTGCGCTCGCGCAGTTGTACACCCGAGGCAACCTCCTGATGTCCGGCGCGACCCAAGGCCTGCGGTTCTTGGCGGCGCAAGGCATCACCGTCACCCTGCACCCCTATGACTATGACCCCAACGCCGATGCCGTCGGTCTTGCAGCGGCCCGTGCGCTTGGCCTTGACCCCGCCCTGACCCTGAAAACCCTGATGGTGGAGGTGGACGGCAAACCGGCCTGCTGCGTCATCCCGTCAGATCAACACCTGTCGATGAAACGTGTGGCGGCGGCATTCCACGGCAAACAGGCCGCCATGATGGCCGTGCCGCAGGCCGAAAAGCTCACCGGCTACCGCGTCGGCGGCATCTCGCCCTTTGGCCAAAAGCGCAGCGTTCCCACGGCCATCGAAGCCTCCGTCACCACCGCCGACCGCGTCTGGATCAACGCCGGTCAGCGCGGGCTGCTGCTGGGCATAGACCCCCAGCAGGTCCTTGCCGCGCTGGGGGCCAGTGCGGCAGCCCTCATCGCTTAACCTTGGGTGTTCGACGACACGCCCACCTGCGCAGGCCGCAACAGCCGGTCATGCAACAGGAACCCTTCGGTCATCACCTGAATGATCTGCCCTGCCTTGGTGCCTGGCAACGGCGCCTCGAACATCGCCTGATGCAACTGGGGGTCAAACACCGACCCAACCGCAGGCGAGATCGCCTTGACCCCATGCTTGGTCATCACATTGCTCAACTCGCGCAGCGTCAACTCAACCCCCTCGGTCAGGGCCGAGGCCGTTGCCTTCATCTCCTCGGGCATCGAATCCAGCGCGCGGCGCAAATTGTCATACACCGGCAGCAGATCACGGGCCAACCTTGTAGACCCATACTGCTCTGCCTCACGACGATCGCGGTCACCGCGCTTGCGGGCGTTCTCCGCGTCGGCAAGGGCGCGCATGAAGCGGTCCTTCATCTCATCGCGTTCCGCCTTCAGCGCGGCAATCTCTTCCGATTCGATAAAGTCGCCGATTTCGTCCAGGTCAACTTCGGGTACCGGGGTCTCGTTTGTCATGTTCTGTCCTTGTCTCTACTCACACTAGCCCTTGTTCCTGTCCGAAACCATCCGCCCCACCAGTTGTGCGGTATAGTCCACGATCGGAACAATCCGGCCATAGTTCAGCCGGGTCGGGCCAATGACGCCAACGGCGCCGATGATCTTTCGATCAGCGTTCATATAGGGAGAGACCACCAGAGTGGAACCCGAAAGTGAGAAAAGCTTATTCTCCGAACCAATAAAAATGCGTACACCGTCGCCCGATTCCGCCAGATCCAGAAAATCCGCGATGTCCCGCTTGCGTTCCAGGTCGTCAAACAGCGTGCGAATCCGCTCCAGATTGGCGACCTCGGTGCTGTCATCCAGCAGGTTCGACTGCCCCCGCACGATCAACCGCTCACTCCGGTCGCCGGTGTTCACCCAATAGGCCAGCCCGGTTTCCACCAGATCATGCGCTAGCGTGTTGATTTCCTGCCGCCGGTCGGCGATTTCCTTGCCAATGCTGCGTGACAGTTCCGACAGCCGCCGCCCATCGGCGATGGAACTCAGAAAATTCGCCGCCTCCCGCATCGACGCCGGGGTTTGCCCAGGGGGTGGCACGAACACCCGGTTCTCCACATGCCCATCGGCAAACACCAGCACAACCAATGCCCGCTCCGGGCTCAGACTGACGAACTCGATATGCTTTACCGCCGATTCCTGGTTCTTCGGTGCCAGAACCACGCTGGCCGACCGGGTAATCCCCGACAACGTCGCACTCACCTGATCCAGAATGGCCGCCACATCACTGTCACTATCGGTCAGCGATGCCTCAATCTTCTTTCGGTCCTCGCTTTCAACCGTGCCCAGTTCCAGCAATCCATCCACAAACAGCCGCAACCCCCTATGCGTCGGGATACGCCCCGCCGACACATGCGGGCTGTCCAGCAACCCCAGATACTCCAGATCCTGCATCACATTGCGAATCGTCGCCGCCGACAGCTTTTCCGTCATGGTCCGCGTCAGCGTCCGCGACCCAATCGGATCGCCCGACGTCAGATAGCCCTCAACCACCCTGCGGAATACTTCCCGAGAGCGGTCGTTCATCTCCTCCAGCAGTTTTCGCGCTTCGGCCATACACGTTCTCCGGGTTGAAGACTGTAAGGACAGCACCGCATTGTCGTCAATCCTGCTTGCAACTATGCCGCAGCACCGCATAACAGGCATGTCAAAATGGATAGGTGGATGATGCGTCCCTCAGGCAGAAAACTGAACGAAATGCGGCAGGTTTCCATCGAAACCGGCGTGATGAAGCATGCAGAGGGGTCTTGCCTGATCAAGATGGGTGAAACCCACGTCCTTTGCACTGCCACGGTCGAGGATAAGGCCCCCCCCTTCCTGAAGGGCACCGGTCTGGGCTGGGTCACCGCCGAATACGGCATGCTGCCCCGCGCCACCAACAGCCGCACCCGGCGTGAGGCTGCGGCAGGCAAGCAATCCGGCCGCACGCAGGAAATCCAGCGCCTGATCGGCCGCGCCCTGCGCGCCGGTGTTGACCGCTCCGCTATGGGCGAACGCCAGATCGTTGTTGATTGCGATGTCATTCAGGCCGACGGCGGCACCCGCTGCGCCTCGATCACTGGGGGTTGGGTCGCCCTGACCCTTGCCGTGCGCCAGATGATCAAGGCCGGCACCATCACAAGCAACCCCATTCTTGACCACGTCGCCGCCGTCTCCTGCGGCATCTATGCGGGGCAAGAGGTGCTGGATCTGGACTACCTTGAAGACAGCGCCGCTGGCACCGATGGCAACTTCATCCTGACCGGGCGTGGCAAGCTGGTCGAGGTTCAGATGTCCGCCGAAGGCAGCACCTTCTCCCGCTCCGAAATGGGCAATCTGCTGGATCTGGCCGAACTGGGCGTGGCCGAACTGGTCAAGGCGCAGGCCGCCGCCGTTGCGGTCAAGTGATGCGCAGCCTTGCAGGCCAGCGGATGCTGTTGGCCACCACCAACACCGGCAAACGCGATGAATTCGCCGGTTTGCTGGCGCCCTTCGGCATCGACATGGTGTCCTTGGCCGACCTTGGCCTGCATGGCCCCGACGAAACCGAACACTCCTTCACCGGCAACGCGCTGCTAAAGGCGCGTGCCGGTGTTGCCGCCTCTGGCCTGATCACCCTGGCCGACGATTCGGGTCTGGTCGTTGCCGATTTGGGCGGTGCCCCCGGCATCCACACCGCCGATTGGGCCGAAACCGGCACGGGTCGCGATTTCCGCGTGGCGATGACCAAAACCTGGGGCCTGCTCGTCGCCACCCGCAGCCCCACCCCCTGGGCCGCCGAGTTCCGCTGCACCCTCGCCGTCGCCTGGCCCGATGGGGAAGAGGCTGTGTTCGAAGGCCGCCTCCCCGGCCAGATCGTCTGGCCCATGCGCGGTGCCCTTGGTCACGGCTATGACCCGATCTTTCAGCCCGACGGCCATGCCATCACGATGGGCGAAATGGATCTGGACCAGAAAAACCGCATCAGCCACCGCGCCCGCGCTGTTGACGCCCTGATCGCCGGGTGCCTCGCGTGACCACCCTGCAAGACGAACCTGACACCGGGTTCGGCCTCTACCTCCACTGGCCCTATTGCCAGACCAAATGCCCCTACTGCGACTTCAACTCCCATGTCCTCGCCTCCATCGACCACAAACGCTGGCTTGCCGGATACCTGTCTGAAATCGACCGCCTTGGCCGCGAAACCCAAGGCAAGCCCCTGCAATCGGTCTTCTTCGGCGGCGGCACCCCGTCGCTCATGGACCCCGACGTCGTCGCCGCCATCATCGACCGCATCCGCAGCACATGGCGCATGTCCAACGACCCCGAAATCACGATCGAGGCAAACCCCGGCTCGGTCGAAGCTGGCCGTTTCGCCGCCTATGCCGCAGGCGGCGTCAACCGCGTCTCCATCGGCGTCCAATCGCTGGACGACCTTGCCCTCCGCCAACTCGGCCGCATGCATTCGGCGGCCGAGGCGCTGAAAGCCATCGACATCGCCCGCACCCACTTTGCCCGCGTCAATTTCGACCTGATCTATGCAAGGCAGGACCAGGATGAAACCTCATGGCGCGCCGAACTCCAACGCGCCCTGACCATCCACCCCACGCACATCTCGCTTTATCAACTTACCATCGAAGAGGGCACGGTCTTCCACGATCGGAACGCCCGTGGCCAACTTCGCGGCCTGCCCGATGAAGACCTCGCCGCCAACCTGTTCCTGATGACGCAGGACATGTGCACCAAAGCCGGTCTGAACGCCTACGAAGTCTCCAACCACGCCGCCCCGGGCGAGGAATCGCGCCACAACCTGACCTATTGGCGCGGCGGCGATTATGTCGGCATTGGCCCCGGCGCACATGGCCGCCTGACCCTTGGCGGCACCCGTGTCGCCACCGAATGCCCCAAGGAACCGCTGGTCTGGCTCAAATCCGTCGAACGCACAGGCCGCGCCGAACTCGACCGCACCCCCCTGACCAAAGCCGACGCCGCCACCGAATACCTGTTGATGGGCCTGCGCCTGTATGAAGGCGTCTCGCTCAACCGCCTGCAACACCAGTTCGACGTGACACTTGACCCCGCCAAACTCCAGCCCCTTCTTGAACAGGGCCTCCTCTCCGCCACCCCCGGCCGCCTTGCCGCCACGCCCGCTGGCATGATGCTCCTCAACTCCATCCTGCGCCAACTGCTGGCCGACTGACCGCTCGCTTGCCCTTCACCCCAAATCCCGCTAATCCCACCCAAATTCAGTGAGGGACCCCGATGACCACAAAATCCGCCCCGAAAAAAGTCGTGCTTGCCTATTCTGGTGGCCTGGACACCTCGATCATCCTGAAATGGCTGCAAACCGAATATGGCTGCGAGGTGGTGACCTTCACCGCTGATCTGGGCCAGGGGGAGGAGCTGGAACCAGCCCGCGCCAAAGCCATCCTTCTGGGCATAAAGCCTGAAAACATCCACATCGTTGACGTGCGTGAAGAATTCGTCCGCGACTTCGTCTTCCCGATGTTCCGCGCCAATGCCCTGTACGAAGGGCTCTACCTCCTCGGCACCTCCATCGCCCGCCCGCTGATTTCCCAACACCTGGTCCGCATCGCGCAAGAGGTGGGGGCCGATGCCGTCGCACATGGCGCCACCGGCAAGGGCAACGATCAGGTCCGCTTTGAACTTTCCGCTGCCGCCCTTGACCCCGCCATCCGCGTCATCGCGCCGTGGCGTCTGTGGGACCTGACCAGCCGCACCAAGCTGCTGGAATTCGCCGAAACCAACCAGATCCCGATTGCCAAGGACAAACGCGGCGAGGCGCCCTTCTCGGTCGACGCCAACCTTCTGCACACCTCGTCTGAGGGCAAAGTGCTGGAAAATCCGGGCGATGAACCGCCGGCCTATGTCTGGCAGCGCACGGTTGACCCCGAAGATGCGCCCGACACGCCCGAAATGGTGGAAATCACCTTCAAGGCCGGCGATGCCGTCGCCATCAACGGCCAACCCATGTCCCCCGCCACCCTGCTCGCCGCGCTGAACGACATTGGCGGCAAGCATGGCGTGGGCCGTCTGGACCTTGTGGAAAACCGCTTTGTCGGCATGAAATCGCGCGGCGCCTACGAAACCCCCGGCGGCACGATTCTGATGGAGGCGCACCGCGGCATCGAACAGATCACCCTCGATTCCGGCGCGGGCCACCTGAAAGACAGCATCATGCCGCGCTATGCCGAACTGATCTACAACGGCTTCTGGTTCTCGCCCGAGCGTGAGGCGCTGCAAGCCCTGATCGACAAGACGCAGGAACACGTCACCGGCACCGTCCGGGTCAAGCTCTACAAAGGCTCCGCCCGCACCGTCGCCCGCTGGTCCGACCATTCGCTGTACAGCGAAAAGCATGTGACCTTCGAAGAAGACGCCGGTGCCTATGACCAGAAAGACGCCGAAGGCTTCATCCGCCTGAACGGCCTGCGCCTAAAACTGATCGCCACCCGCAACGCCCGGGTCGCCCGCAAGGGCTGACCGACGCGAAGCGACAAAAGCTACCAAACCCGATCGCGGTGTCGGCCAGCCTTGGCCTGCCGGATGGCTGCGCGCACAAACGGCCTACAGCAAAAATGCCCGCAACTTCGTGTAATAGGGCAGGGCCTGCTCCAGCAGATCGCCAAACATCCCCGACAACTCCGGCAGTGCCCCCTCCGGCTCCTCAAACCCCGTTGACCGATGCACCGCCCCATACCAATGCGGCGCCCAGACCCCGTCATAGGGTTTCGGACCCGCCGCCCAGTGCAGCATGCTGCCCTGAAACGGCACCCCCAGCGCCTGACACAGCCCCATCAGCGCCGAACGCGGGTCCGCCCGGATGTCGCCACTGTCAATCACCAGCGGCGCGTGGCCCAAAACACTGGCCACCTCGTCAAACAACTCCGCCTGTTGGGCAAAGCCAATGTCCGCCAGCGTCGGCGCTTCACGCTTTTTGGCATAGCTGGCAATGACCCGGGCTGGGTGGCGGATCAGGAACACATTGGTCAGCCCCCGCATGAACCCCCGGTCAAACTGCGGCAGCATGTGCAAGGTCATATGCTTTTGGTAATGCAGGCTTTTCCCCTTCGGAATCGCCCCCAGCAACCCCCGCGCGACCACTGAAGCATCCGCGCTTTGCGAGGCGATCACCTCCTCCCGCATCGGATGATCCATCCCGCTGGCCTGCAGATACGCCCCATAAAACGGCTCATCCACCACCGCGCAATCGCTCCGCGCCGCAAAGGCATACATCATCGCCGTGGACAAATTCCGTGGCCCCGACCACATCGCAATCCGCTGCGGATCCGGCCTCATGCGCCCACCAAAGCCTTGTAAAGCCCGCGCAACCGTTCGGTCATTGGCCCCATCTGCCCCGTCCCGATCTGCCGCCCATCCAGCGTGCCCACCGGGGTCTGCGCGCCAAAGGTGCCGGTCAAGAACGCCTCATCCGCGGAATAGGTGTCCACCAGACTGAAGTTCCGCTCGAATACCGGAATGTCATTGGCGTGGCACAAATCAATCACCTTCTGCCGCGTGATCCCGTTCATGCAATAATCCCCGGTCGAGGTCCAAACCTGTCCCTTCTTCACGATGAAGAAATTGCAGGCATTCGTCGTGTTTACGAACCCATGTACATCCAGCATCAACGCCTCATCCGCGCCCGCCTTTTCGGCAGCAATGCAGGCCAGAATGCAGTTCAGCTTGGAATGTGAATTCAACTTCGGGTCCTGCGTCATCGGCAACCCCCGCATATGCGGCACCGTGGCCAGCCGGATCGGGCGCGGCAACTTTTGCCGGCTATGCTCCATGATGATCACCACCGTCGGCCCGCGCTGCGACAGGCGCGGATGCTGGAACGGCCGCGTCTTGACCCCTCGCGTCACCATCAACCGCGCATGGGCGTCATTCGTCATGCCATTGGCCGCTTGGGTCGCCAGAACGGCCTCAATCACGGCCTCCTTGGTCATCTGAATATCCAGATCAATCGCCTTGGCCGCCTCGAACAGCCGGTCGATATGCTCGTCCAGAAAGGACCATCTGCCGCTGTACAGCCGTATCCCCTCCCACACCCCATCCCCCAGCATGAAGCCTGAATCATAAACCGACACCATCGCCTCGGCCTTGGGCACGATGCGGCCATTGACGTAAATCAGGATCGCCTCGTTGCGCGCATCCTCTTCGGCTTGGTGGGTCGATACGTGGTCAGTCATGCTATGTCCTTCATGAGGCTTCGCTTTGTATGGCGTCGCTCGCGTGCTTTTGCGCCCAGATCCGGCCTTTGACAAAGGCCGCGAACCGGTCCGGAAACCCGTCTTGCAACGCGAGCAGCGCGGCGCGCATGGTTTCGGTGTTGTTCATCGCCTTGGCGCACCAGATGATCCGGATCAGAATGCCCCAACTGCTGGGGTCCGCACCATAGGCGCTGTGCAGCGCCGCCAGTTGCGCGAACCGCGACTGGTAATGCTCATGACATTCCGCCATCGCCAGGCTCAGGCCGACATGCCCCTGCTCCATCCCCACATGCGCCTCAAACAGCGCCCGCGCCTTGTCATGGGCCCCCACCGCCATCAACTGCTCGCCCAACACCTGCACCTCAGCCGGGCGGGCAAACTTGGGCGTGTGGCCCAAAACCGCCACCACAAACGCCATCACCCGCGCCAACCCCGCCCCGCCCAAGTGGACCGGCACGATGCCATCTGTCAGGAAAGCAGGCTCCTTCAGCGGGTCCGCCGCATCGAAATCGGCAAAGAAGGTCACATACCGGCACCCCGCCGCATTGGCCAACCGCCAGAAATCGCCCCAACGGTACATCGCCGTCTGCAAGGTTCCCAGTTCCACCACATAGGTCTGCGGCCCGGCAAACAGCATGTTGGTGAACCCCGCCCCGTGCGAGGATACCATCATCTCGGCATTCGCCATGATCGCCACCTGTTCCAGCGGTGACAGGTTTTCAAACACCACCTGCTGAAACCCGAACATCTTCAGCATGTCCAGTATGTCATCCTCGCCCCGCATCACACGGCTGCGCGCCTGATCGGTGCCCCGGCTGACCCAGAACCGCTTGGGCAAATGGCTGAAATCCTTGCCCTCTATCGCCCGCAACGCCCGCGCCCGCAGCTTCAACAGGCTGGAATCGACCGAGTTCATCGCCAACACGCCATGCGACGCCCGCGTGCCCAACCGCCCCTTCCACGCCACCGTCTTGGGCGCGGCCAACTCAATCAGCCCCACCTCCGCCGACCCCATCTGATAGACGCTGCTTTGAAAGTTATAGGGCGCCACCACCGCATCATGCCGCACCGGGGCCCGCTGAAACTGCACCCGGTGCACCAGTTCCGGGAACAGCGCCGCAATGAACCCCCGCGCAAAGGGCCGCGTCTTGTCGTCATGGTTGGGGTAGTGCAGGAATATCGGCCCCTCGACCCCCGCCTCCTCCACCAGACACAACTGGCACAGCGTCTCGGTGACGAAGTGGTAGTAGTTGAAGGTATTCCGGCACTCCACCGCAAAGGCCGTATCCCGGGGCAGGGGCCTGTCCAACACCGGCAACACCCGCCCCGCGGCCTCTTGGCACGCGGTGAAATACCCAGCCAAATTCTGCTCAACCGCTGGGTCAGTTTCCCCATTCTCCCAGCAATACTGGTTCAGCAACCTGATCCCCGCCGCCCCGCTGATCAGGTACTTGTCCTTGACGGTCACAAACGACTTCTTGAACCACACATCCTCCAGCAGCACGGGAAACGTGTTGAACTCAAACGCCTTTGCGAACACCTTGTTGCGCGCTGTCACCGCCAGAAAGCTGTCGATCTTGGCGTTGATCTCGGTATGCGAACTTGCCGGAAACCCGCTGATCGGCGCACGGTCCAGCGGCCGCCACAGGAACGCAGGCTCCATCAACGCCGCAAACCCGCCGTCTGAATACGGGTCCAGGATCAGGTCTTCGGGCCTGCGTTGGAATGCGATCTGGTTGTGCACGGTGAACTCTGTCAGAACGGCCCTACGGTATCCCTGCGCCGGGTGTACCCACGGTTTGTGAACCTTTCCAGCCTTTACATCAACCAACAGCGGTTCCATTGCGGGCGGCAAGATGCTTTTGTGACACGGTACCTGACACTTGGGGGCTTTGGTGACTACCGACACCGCCACAACGCCGATGATGGCCCAATACCTTGAGATCAAGGCGCGCTACCGGGGCGCGATCCTGTTCTACCGCATGGGCGATTTTTTCGAGATGTTCTTTGACGATGCCGTCGCCGCATCGCAGGCGCTCGACATCGCGCTCACCAAACGCGGCACCCACAATGGCGACCCCATTCCAATGTGCGGCGTGCCCGTCCACGCCGCCGAAGGCTATCTTCTCACCCTGATCCGCAAAGGCTTCCGCGTCGCCATCGCCGAACAGATCGAGGACCCGGCCGAGGCGAAAAAGCGCGGCTATAAATCCGTCGTCCGCCGCGATGTCGTCCGCCTTGTCACCCCCGGCACCCTGACCGAAGATTCGCTGCTGGAACCCCGCCACAACAACTACCTCGCCGCCTTTGCCGAGGTGCGCGATGAAGCCGCCCTCGCCTGGGCCGATATCTCGACCGGCGAACTGCGCGCCATGCCCTGCAGTCGCATGCGCCTTGGCCCCGATTTGGCTCGCCTTGGCCCCCGCGAAATCCTTCTGGCCGAAACCCTGGCCCAACCCCTGTCCGACATCCTCCAGGACTCCAGCGCCTCGGTCACCGAACTGTCCCGTGGCAGCTTTGACAGTAGCAGCGCCGAAAAACGCCTCTGCACCCTCTACGCCGTCGGCGCGCTCGATGCCTTTGGCACCTTCACCCGGGCCGAGGTGGCCGCAATGGGCGCGCTGGTTGACTACCTCGACCTCACCCAACGCGGCAAACTCCCCCTCCTGCAACCGCCCCAGCGTGAGGTTCCGGGCGGTGCCATGCAGATCGACGCCGCCACCCGCCGCAACCTTGAAATCACGCAAAGCCTGTCCGGCGGCAAGGAAGGCTCCCTTCTGGCCGCGATTGACCGCACCGTCACCGCAGGCGGCGCGCGCCTGCTGGAACGCCGCCTCTCCAGCCCGTCCCAAGACCTGTCCCTGATCCACTCCCGCCTTGCCGTCCTGCGCCACCTGACCCAATCCCCCACCCAACGCGAGGCATTGCGTGAGGCGCTGCGCCAGGTCCCCGACATCGACCGCGCCCTGTCTCGCCTTGCCCTCGACCGTGGCGGCCCCCGCGACCTGGCCGCCATCCGCAGCGGTCTGGAACAGGCCCTCGCCCTCTCCACCACGCTTGACACCGGCCCCGCCGCCCTCATCTCCGCCGGTGCCGCCCTTCAGGGCCATGACGACCTTGTCACCCTGCTGACCGCCGCCCTGATCCCTGAACCCCCGCTCCTCGCCCGCGACGGCGGCTTTATCACCAAGGGCCACGACCCCGACCTCGACCAGACCCGGCAGCTGCGCGACGATGGCCGCGTCGTCATCGCCGGCATGCAGGCCGAGTTTATCCAGATCACCGGCATCCCCAGCCTGAAGATCAAGCATAACAATGTCCTGGGCTATTTCATCGAAACCACCGACACCCACGCCGCCCGCATGCTGGCCCCGCCGCTGAACGAACGCTTCATCCACCGCCAAACCACCGCCAATCAGGTGCGCTTCACGACCGTCGAACTCAGCGCCCTTGAAACCCAGATCCTGAATGCTGCAAACCACGCGCTCGAACTGGAAAAACAGCACTTCGAAACCCTGCGCCAAGCCGTCCTCGATCAATCCGGCCCCATCGCCGCCGCCGCCCGCGCCTTGGCGGAACTGGACCTGTCCACCGCCCTCTCTGACCTTGCCGTGCAAGAGGCTTGGGTTGAACCCACCGTTGACGACAGCCGCGCCTTTGATGTCGTGGGGGGCCGCCACCCGGTCGTGGAAAAGGCGCTTCGTCGTCAGGGCGGCGGGGCCTTTGTCGCGAATGATTGCCAACTGTCCACCGGCACCAACCCTGCCATCTGGCTGGTCACCGGCCCGAACATGGCCGGCAAATCCACCTTCCTGCGCCAGAACGCCCTGATCGCCCTGTTGGCCCAGATGGGCAGCTTTGTCCCCGCAACCTCGGCCCGCGTCGGCCTTGTCAGCCAGTTGTTCAGCCGGGTAGGGGCCGCCGATGACCTTGCCCGTGGCCGCTCCACCTTCATGGTCGAAATGGTCGAAACCGCCGCCATCCTCAATCAGGCCGATGACCGCGCCTTGGTCATCCTCGATGAAATCGGCCGCGGCACCGCAACCTATGACGGCCTTTCCATCGCTTGGGCCACGTTGGAGCATCTGCATGCCACCAATCGCTGCAGGGGCCTGTTCGCCACGCATTACCATGAGATGACCGCGCTGGCCGCCAAACTGCCCGGCCTGCAAAACGCCACCGTGACGGTCAAGGAATGGGAGGGCGATGTCATCTTCCTGCATCAGGTCCGCAAGGGTGCTGCCGACCGCTCCTATGGCGTGCAGGTCGCCCGGTTGGCTGGCCTGCCCGCTTCGGTGATCGAGCGGGCCAAGGCGGTGCTGAAGGTGTTGGAGGCTGGGGAGAGGCAGGCCGCCGGGCAGCGGCCCTTGATCGACGACCTGCCGCTGTTCCGCGCCGCCCCGCCGGAGCCGCCCAAACCCGCCCCCCGTGCCTCGCAGGTCGAGGATCGCTTGCGTGCCATCGCCCCGGACGAGCTGACCCCGAAAGAGGCGCTGACCTTGCTGTATGAGTTGAAAGAATTGCTCAAGTGAGCCGGAGCTACCCCTTCAGGATGGGGAGCCTGCCAGCCCGCAGTCGGGGCTGTCCGGGGTTGTCTTTGTAGGGGGACGAGGGGTTTTTGGTGGTTTGAGGGGAGCGTCCACATATGGACACTTTGGAAAAGTGTTTTAGTTCAATGGGTTGTGATTTTCTGTTAACCGGGTGGAAAGGTTTTGGGTGGGGTGGTGGGTAATGAATGCGCACAATGTGCCTGATACACTCACAGCAATCAGAAATCTAGATGACCACCGCAATGGCCCACGACGATCAACCGTTCCAATGGAAACCATTCGAAGTGAACTCTAAAGGTGTCTGCCAGATTATCAGCAACGCCGATCTTTATGTGTCGTTCCATCAAAACTTCCCTTTCCTGATAGGTAAAGGTCCGCCTCTTCTTGCCGTCATTGGACAAGGTATCACTCTCGCGGGCCGCAAAATTCTTGTTTCCAAATATTTGCCTCGCTTTCTGATCTGAGTCGCCAACAACCAAAGATTCCCAATACTCACCGACAAGCTTCAAGAGAATGTCCTGCGCCTTCTTTGGATACTTGAATCCGCCCTTGTCCGAAGCCTGTGCCGAAGATCTAGCGCTAGGTAGTACAACAATTCGATCAGAATACAGTGTGCTCACCATTTCCAAACTGCGCTCAACCGAGTCCTCGCAACGCAAAAAGTCTGAAACTTGGCGACGAAGCTTAGAGATTTCACCGTCAACACTCGGAGTGGTCACTTTGTAGCGTGCAGCCTCAGAAAATGCTGATTGAAGGTCCGAAAATTGAAGATTTGCTTGACCCAATTGCATATTCAAATCTTCGACATCCTGCTGCAAGGAATCAATAGTTTGGCCCTTCTTTGCAATCTGATCGGCGGCTTCATGCAATAACTCGTCGTAAATGGCCAAATCTGCACCATCGTTGACTTTCGAGGAAGCTTCACGAAGTCGAATTCGAAGCAACTCCTCAGCAACCGTATCGAGAGAAATGTGCTTCCAAGAGTGCGGCAAATTGGTCTGATGGGTGATCGCACTTAGAATTTCAGTCTCAAAATTTATACCGCTTTCAATGGCTTCCAAGATGGATTCGGGTCTGTATATCTTTGACAATACTACGCGCTCGCCAGATCGGCCTCTCGCCGGGAAAATGATATTGATTGCTCCACCAAAAGCTGAATTACGACGACCGAGGATCTTTTCGATTAGGAAAGTATCAGCGGTTGTAGCAATTTTGACAACCTGAGCCAAACCGACCAAAAGTGAGCTCAATCTATTTGAGTCGACGGAGTATCGACCATCTTTGTCTGCACTTACAAGGACAATTGGGTGGCGACGATTAAACCGATCGATCTCATAGCCGAACGCGGTGGCGCTTTCCTCGTCAAGCGTCTTGATAGCGATGCCAATTGCATCTTGGCTTGGCTTGCAGTTTAAAAAAAGGTCACGCACAATTGTTGGGCGAGTTGCCTGAATCGGAGAGTTAACTTGTGTGCTGATTTCCTCTGTCTTAGTGAGCACGCTGCAGTGGATGTCTGCTTCCTGTTGATCTTGTCGCAAGCCAACTTCGGTGATCCACCGTCTACCCGGCACACCATCCTGGCCATGCGTTAATCGCGCACAAAAGTAGAACGGGTACACCCGACTAGAGTCGTCATCTACCGTTGATCTAGACGACAATGTCGCACCTTCTGAAAACCGAAGCTCTCTTACGCCAATCGCGATCTTTCCTGCGTCAACTCGCGAACTGTATTTTTTACTTATCCAGATACATACCTGCTCAATTACTGCATCAACAGTACCGGTGCCACTAAGATTAAAGCTATTAGCATAGACCAACATTTATGATCTCCAAAAGCACTACTGCAGGTAGGAAGGAATACCTATTCAGTTACCCTACATGGCTTGGGACACCTCAAATCGGAAGTCAAGTGTTTCCCAGACTGCCCGCAAGAAACTATTGGAGAATCTGTGGCGTCTACTCATTGACTACCGTTTGGCTGAAACCACCGCTCCACCTGATCCATCACGTCATCCATCAGCCCCTTCCGCCGCGCCTCGGGCCCGGAGAACCGCAGCAGATAGCCCTGCGGCGTCTCCTCGCGCCGGATCGTCAAGCCCTGCTTAAGGTGCAGCATCCGGCGGGGGCGGGAGGGGGAGGTGGCGGGGGTTTCTTCTTCGCCGCGTTCGGCCTCGATCAGGGTGGGCAGGAGGGCGGGCCATTGGGAGGCGAAGGATTGGCCGTGAACCTGTTTCAACACCGGCACAATCAGGTCGGTGAAGCCGCCGCGCGGGGCGGCGGCGAGGCGGAGGATGTGCCGTTCCAGCATAACCTCGGGCGTGGTGAGGAGGCTGTCCAGTGTGCGATGAATGCGCACTCCGTGCTTGCCACGATGACTTGACCGCAGGTTCCGAATGGCACGGCTCTCGCTTCGTTGAGGAGGTACCGCTCAACGTGCCCCGGTCTTGCCTGACGTCAACTTTGACAGCCAACCGCTACAAGGTCGGCGGCCCGGACTGGTGGTCCGGGCCGATTGAAGCTTATGACAGGAAGGTCACTTTCCCGGTTTCGATGTCATAAAGGGCACCGACAACCTTGACTGCCCCGGCATCAACCAGTTCCTTGAGGACCGCACTCTTCTCGGTCATTGCAGCGACGGCAAGCCGCACGTTTGTTTCAGCCACGGCCTCGACGAAGTGATGGTTCTTCGATGAACGTTCCCCTTCCAGAGGGGTAGCCACGACGGCAGGTTCGATCTCGTTGAGCAGGGTCGTCAGGTTTGCCCCTACATCTGCCTTGTCCACAGCGCCTTTCACAGCGCCACAATGATTGTGGCCCAGCACGACGATTGCTTTGGCACCGGCGACCTTGGTTGCATACTCAAAGCTACCCAAAATCTCTGCCGTAGGTACGTTGCCCGCCACCCGAGCCACGAAAATATCGCCAACTTGCTGATCGAAGACAAGTTCAGGCGCGGAACGCGAGTCGATACAGGCCAGAACGCAAGCAAAAGGTGTTTGTTTTTCTGCGGTGGCCTTCACTTCACCCAAGAGGTCGCAATGCAAGGATGCACCAGCAAAGAAGCGGGCATTTCCATCGACAAGCATCTGTATTGCCTGATCCGATGTGGCAGCAGACTGCGCTTCTTCCAGGAAAGGTGCACATTCATCAGCCAGAGCGCGACCGGACGACAGGCCAAGCGCTGCACCGCCGACCAAGAAAGATGCAAAACCAAGCATCTGCCTCCGGCCAAGCAGGGTCGGTTCGACTTTCGGACATTCTTCACACATTCTACTTGCTCCCAATTGAGTTGTTCCACGGCGGACGGGTGCATAGCTTCCTGAGCTAGTCAAAAGAGCAAAAGCACCTTCGTGAACGCAGAAGATATTCAGGGGCCGAACACACAGATACGTTCAGCAAGACGTGCGTCAGAGCCATGGCTGATTTGCGGGCGCTCCGGCAGTTCAGACGTTGCCAACCAGCGTCGGGCCCTTTTCCATGATGGCCGGAGTATTGGTCTTTTTGGAATGTCTGTTCAGGATATGAAGGCGCTGAAAGGGGTCGAGGACCAGGAGGTGCCGTTCGACCGGATGGGCGCACCAGAACTGTCTGCAAAGGAATTCCCGATGAACCTTGCAGCTGAAGCGACCCGAACTGAACAGATAAGGGCCAAGACCAACGTCATGCGAAAGATCAAGGATCCAGTCGTCAGGCTTTGCAAGACAATGGTCGAAACGGGGTCAGGGCCGCCTGAGAGTTTGCCAGCCGAAGAGCCGATCAAGGTGATGGAGCGCCAAGACAAACCGGCCAAGAAGCCAAGCAAGCTGCCATCAAGGCAGTTGACGGTCGCAACCCTAGCCTTGCGGCTGGAACCACCGTTCCACCTGATCCATCACGTCATCCATCAGCCCTTTCCGCCGCGCCTCCGGCCCTGAGAACCGCAGGAGGTAGCCCTGCGGCGTTTCCTCGCGCCGAATCGTCAGGCCCTGTTTCAGGTGCAACATCCGGCGCGGGCGGGAGGGGGAGGTGGCTGTGGCGGGGGTGTCGTCTTCGCCCTTTTCAGCCTCGGATATCGTGGGCAGGAGGGCGGACCATTGGGTGGCGAAGGATTGGCCGTGAACCTCCCTTAGAACCTGCACAATCAGCTCGGTGAAGCCGCCGCGCAGGGCGGCGGCGAGGCGGAGGATGTGGAGTTCCAGCATCAGCTCGGGCGTGGTGAGGAGGCCGTCCAGCTCTTCGACCACGCTTGCGCAGGCCCTCAGACGCGCGCGTTTCTGGCGGGTGGCGCTGGGGTGAAGGGCGGTTACGGCGGCGTCGAGGGTGGGGAAGTGGCC
>CAMDHB010000021.1 GCA_945897655.1 Pseudorhodobacter antarcticus | reverse complement strand
TCGAACATGGGGACTATTCCGGTTATCCCGTGCGCCTGGAAGGGCTGCAGGGCTTGGCGGTCAATTCGCTGCATATCGAAGGGGTTGACTGCACGGCGCCCGGTTTCGGCTATTTGGGATTGGACAGCGCATCGGTGACGATCCTCTCGTTGAACGTGCTGAACACCAAGATGACCGCCGATGACACTGCGGTTGTTCGGTTGGGGCGCGCCGGGTATCAGGTGACATCGGTTCCCGTCTTGCTGACCTCGGTATCGCCGACCTCGAACCTGAAAATCGGCAAGCTGCATCTCAAGGGCCTTGCCTCGCCCAACGGCGACAAATACCCAACCTATCCGGTCGGGCGGACCGGCGTGCGCAACTGCCCGGGGTTCAATGTCTTCAAGCGAGATACGTCTTATACCGACAACAACTGGTCGGTCGAGGTGGAGGACTATCTGTGGGCGAATTACAACGGGCAGACCGCTGATCAGCCATTCGTGGAGTTTCCGGACATCAGCTATACCGGCAATATCCAGATCCGCCGGGTGGGTGAGCGGGGCGGAAATGTCGTGCCCTATGAGAATTATGCCCTGAACGGGGCCTTTGACAAATGGCTGACAACCACGGCCACGGTCACTTCGGGCGCACAAGAGGTGGCCAACAAATGGACCCTGCGGGGTTCAACCGGGTCGATCACGGCAGAGCGGGTGCAGGATGCCTTTGGCGCGGTTGGGCAGTATGATGCCCGCATCACGGTGGGCGCGGCAGGGACGGGGCAAAGCTGGGATCAGGACATCGCCTTTCCGGTGGAATGGCTGGGACAGCCGCTGCGCCTGTCGTTTGGCATGAAGGCCGACGTGGCAGGGCGGGTGTTCGAGCAGGTCACGGCGACCCTGTTCAACAGCGGCGGCGGCGTTCCGGCGACGGTGTTCAAGCAGGTCTTGACCGGCAGCAACAGCAAGCTGGATGCCACGACGGCATTCAAGACCTATGTGCTGGACTTTACCGCGGTTGACCCGGCGTCGGTGACGACGCTGGGCACGGCGGCGGTGATGCGGTTGTCGTTCCAGTTCAATGGTTCAAGCGCCACCCGGTCACCCACGGTGACGTTCAACGGGGTATCCGTGTCCAAGACGGTGGGGGCCAAGTTCAACCGCGCACCCTATGACCGGCTGGCGCTGACCACGGCGGACGTGGCGGGGCTGGGGGCGTTGGCAACGGCGGGGTCGGTGGACCTGACGACGCAGGCGACGGGTGTTTTGCAGGCGGCGCAGCAACCGGCGCATACCGGGGATGTGACCAACGCTGCGGGGTCGCTGGCGCTGACGATTGCGGCGAATGCGGTCAGCAACACCAAGATGGCCACGATGGCGGCGGCCACGCTGAAGGGAAATGTCACCGGGTCGGCGGCGGCCCCAAGCGATTTGACGGCGGCGCAGGTCAAGACCATGCTGGCCATCAGTGCTGGGGATGTATCAGGCCTGGGAGCGCTGGCAACGGCTGGGTCCGTGAACCTGAGCACGCAAGCGACGGGAGTTTTGCAGGCGGCGCAGGAACCGGCGCATACGGGGGATGTGACAAATGCGGCGGGGTCGCTGGCGCTGACCATTGCGGCGAATGCGGTCAGCAATGCCAAGTTGGCTCAGGTCGCCACGGCCCGGATCAAGGGGCGCAGCACGGCGGGAACCGGCGATGTCGAGGATTTGACGGCGGCGCAGGTCAAGACCATGCTGGCCATCAGTGCTGCGGATGTGTCGGGCCTGGGGGCGCTGGCAACGGCAGGGTCGGTAGACCTGACGACGCAGGCGACGGGCGTTTTGCAGGCAGCGCAGGAACCGGCGCATACGGGGGACGTGACAAATGCGGCGGGGTCGCTGGCGCTGACGATTGCGGCGAATGCGGTCAGCAATGCGAAACTCGCGCAGGTCGCCACGGCCCGGATCAAGGGGCGCAAGACGGCCGGCACCGGGGATGTCGAGGATTTGACCGGAACCGAGGCCACAGCCCTGTTGGACAACTTCACTTCGGCGGCCAAGGGTCTGGCGCCGGCCTCAGGCGGTGGGAGCACCAACTTTCTGCGGGCGGATGGCACTTGGGCGGCACCGGCTTCTGGCGGAGCGCCGGGCGGGTCAACCACGCAGATGCAGTTCAACAATGCGGGCACATTCGCCGGAGCGTCCGAGGTTCTGGTCGAAAACAACCAGTTGCGTCTGGCGACGGCTGGGAGTGTCGTGGCGCCCGCGGCAAGCGGGGTCAAGCTGGTTGGCCGAGCCGACGCCGGGCGGGTTTTGCCTGCCATGCTGTCGCAGGACGGGATCGTGCGGGAGTTTCAGACATCGCTGGCCCGGGCGTCGATATTGGTGTGGAAGGCAGTGCCGGGATCAACGACGGTTTCGGCCTTTGGGTCGGCTGCCCCCTCTTCTACGGGCACTATCACAAGTGTCGGGATCTCGACGTCCAGCATGATCGGCTATATGCCCCGAGTTGAATACTTGGTCACGACCCCCGCGACAAACGCGGTTGCGGGGTTTCGGGGGACTGTAGCGCTTGTGGGTGTCGGAGCACCCGCTGCCGGAATGGGTGGGTTCCACGCTGTCGGGCGCTGGGGTCCTGCAATCGGAGTTGCAACGGCCACACACCGAAGCTTTACCGGCATGGCAAACGCGACCTCGGTGCCGACGGATGTGGAGCCTTCGAGCCTGGTCAATTGCGTGGGCATGGGTTGGGATGCCGCCGACGCCAATGTTCAGATCATGCACAACGACGGTGCGGGCAGTTGCACCAAGATCGACCTTGGGGCTTCGTTCCCGGTTCCGACGACAGACCGTTCGGCGCTGTACGAAGTGGCGTTGTTCAGCCCACGCGGTACGACGCAGTCGGTTGACTGGATGGTGACGGATGCGATCTCCGGGGCCACGGCCAGCGGGACGATCACCACAAATCTGCCCAGCACGTCGACCTTGTTGGCGCCGCGCGGTTGGGTTTCGGCCGGGGGAACCTCAAGCGCCATCGGTTATGCCCTGAGCAGTTTCTTCCTCGATTACATGAACTAGCCGACCAAGGCAGATTACGGCCGGTCAAAGGGCGATCCCAGCAGGGGTCGCCCTTTGGTGTTTGACAGCCCAAGGGATGGTTTCTAGACAGGGGCAGACAAAAGCGCATTCTAGAACCTGAGGCGAACAAAATATGAAAATCGCTATGATTGGAACCGGCTACGTGGGTCTGGTTTCTGGCGTCTGCTTTT
This sequence comes from Pseudorhodobacter antarcticus, assembly GCA_945897655.1. GTDB lineage: Bacteria > Pseudomonadota > Alphaproteobacteria > Rhodobacterales > Rhodobacteraceae > Stagnihabitans. The sequence continues at coordinate 16,503 of CAMDHB010000021.1, read as the reverse complement.
CGGATTTCGGGCATGATGTGGTCTGTGTCGACAAGAACCCCGACAAGATTGCCCGCTTGCAGGCCGGAGAAGTGCCGATCTTCGAGCCGGGTCTGGAAGACTTGATGGCCAAGAACGTCGCTTCGGGGCGGCTGACGTTCACGCTGGATCTGGCGGAGGCAGTGGCGGGCGCTGATGCCGTGTTCATCGCGGTGGGTACGCCGACGCGGCGGGGCGATGGCCATGCCGATTTGACCTATGTGATGGCAGCCGCGCAGGAAGTTGGCGCTGCCCTGACCGGTTATGCGGTGGTTGTGACCAAGTCGACCGTGCCCGTTGGCACGAACCGCAAGGTGGCCGAAGTGCTAGCGCTGGCCAATCCTTCGGCGGCATTCGACGTCGCTTCGAACCCGGAATTCCTGCGGGAAGGGGCGGCGATTGATGACTTCATGCGGCCGGACCGGGTTGTGGTCGGGCTGGAAAGCAACAGGGCGCGCAAGGTGATGGCGGACATCTATCGCCCCTTGTTCCTGCGCGAGTTCCCGGTGGTCTTTACCGGGCTGGAAAGCGCCGAGATGATCAAATATGCGGCCAATGCGTTCCTTGCGACCAAGATCACCTTCATCAACGAGATCGCTGCGTTGTGTGAAAAGGTTGGCGCGGATATCAAGGACGTGTCCAAGGGCATGGGTCTGGATGGGCGGATCGGCAACAAATTCCTGCATGCGGGCCCAGGTTATGGCGGGTCGTGTTTCCCCAAGGATACCAAGGCGCTGGCCCGGATCGGGCAGGAACATGCCGTGCCGATGCAGATCACCGAGACGGTGATCAAGGTCAATGAGGAGGTCAAGCGCCGGATGATCGACAAGATCACCGATCTTCTGGACGGGCAGGTCAATGGCAAGACGGTCGCGGTTCTGGGTGTCACGTTCAAGCCCAACACCGATGACATGCGTGATGCGCCGTCGCTGACAATTGTGCCCGCGTTGGTGGGTTATGGGGCAAAGGTCCGCGTGGCAGACCCCGAAGGCCGCCGCGAGGGAGAGGCGCTGTTGCCGGGTGTGAAATGGGCCGAGAACGCCTATCAAGCCGCAATGGGCGCGGATGTGGTTGTCATTCTGACCGAGTGGAACGAGTACCGTGGTCTTGATCTGGAGCGGATGGCCCGCAAAATGGCAACGCCGCGCATGGCGGACCTGCGCAATGTCTATTCCCGTCAAGAGGCGCTTGACGCGGGTTTTGTGCAGTACACCAGCATCGGGCGTTGAACGCTGCGGCCGTCCGTAACGGGGGGATCCGCTTTACAGATCAAGGGCATCGTAGACATAGCGCTGCAGGCTGATCAGCCCCAGCACAAGTGTGACGCCTGCAATCATGCAGACGTAGAAGGGTGAGACCCAAGTCGTATCGTAAAACGGATAGAACCCGCTGCGCATGGTTGCCACGATATGGGCAGCGGGGTTCCACCACAGGATGTTGAACAGCCATGGTGGAAGATCCTCGATCAGGATCAACACGCCGGATGCAATGGTCATGGGGCGGGTCAGCATTCCCCAGGCATAATCATAGGCGGGAAACATGATGAACAGGACCGAGTTGAATGTACCGATCCCGATGGCCAGAAAGCCGGACATGATGATCGCCTCGAATATGCGAATTATATCCAGATTGACGCGCAGATCGTAGAGGTAGATGACACCCCAGGCGAGAATAATGAAGACGATGATGCTGACAAAGTAGTTCAGGATGAACCGCGCAAATAGTACGTCAAGCACCATGACAGCCGGAAAACCAAGGAGTTGGCGCGAGAAGCGGATCGAGCCAGCGACCTTGCCGGCGAGGTGGCTGTAAATATGAAAGCCGAGCACGCCGCTGACGTAATAGAGTTGAAAATTCGTGCCAAGGCGTGGCGTCTTGGTCAGGAGTGAGAAGACAATCGACAGGATCGCCACTGTCGCAATCGGGTCGATGATCGACCACAGGAAGCCCAAGGACGAACGACTGTCGCTGGACCCGATTTCGCGCATCACAAGGGCCATGACCACGCGAAAGGTGCGAAACCGGCGAGTCTTGGGCTCTTGTGGAGCGCGGATTACCGGAAAATCGGTCTGATCGGCGGTGTCTTGCTGCATTTTATCAGGATTTCCGCTAACTGGTGCCTTCAAGTCGGGTGTTTGGGCACAGGCCCCTTGTAGACGACTGGCAAATTGAGGTATCTCTTTAGCAGCAACTGAAGTCAGGCGCAAATTTTTGCGCGCAACTGGAAGAACCTAGTTGACCTCCCCAAAAGCACAGCCAGTGGCAAGCGTTACCAACGCCGAAGCCGAGGATCAGGCGCAAGATCAGGTTGAAGTCCAGTCGTCGCAGGATAAGGGCAGTGCCGAAACCGAGGCAGCGCCCACGCCCAGCAGCGCTGGCCCAAGACGTCGGACGGCTGCGTTGGAGGTTCGGGCCGGGCGCAGGCGCGGCGGGGCCGCTACAGCGACTGCTGCCGCTGATGCCAAGCCCGAGGAAGGTGAGAGCGTCGCCAAAAAGGGCACAGCGCGGACTTCGCGTGGTTCGTCATCTCGGACGACGCGGTCAGGGGGAACTACAGGTTCGCGAAATGGCCCGCGCGCGCAACAGCGTGCTGCACGGGCGGCGATTGGTGAGGCCGCTGAAGTCCCCGCGCCCGTTGACGGGATTTCCCTGGCCGAAGACGTCGGCGTTCCGCAGGTCGAAGCTCTGGAACATGCCGTTCAAGTATCCGAAGTGACGCCCATTCCGGTAGAGGTGCCACCGGCGGTTGCGGCGGCTGCAGAGATGGCCGTTACGCCCCTGCCTGCCACACCGACCGAGGTTGTCTCGGCCGCGGTACCGGCGGAGCCTTCAGTGGTTGATGATGCGGAAGATGATGTCGCGCCAGCACCGGGTACGCGCCGTCGCGCCCCGCCAAAGCCGGACAAGCGCAGCAGCCGCGCTGCCAAGCCCGAAGTGACCAAGCCTGAGCCCACAAAACCCGAAGCCACCAAGAACGATGCCAGCCACTATGTTGTGGCCCCGACCGTCAGCCCCGCTCAGATGCGCCCGCGCCACTACGGCGTAATCGTGTCGTTCTTTATGTTGGTGGTGGTGCCCACGCTCAGTTGTTCTTGGTATCTTTGGACACGTTCCGCCGACCAGTATCAAAGCGACGTAGGCTTTGGCAGCCGGACCGAGGAGGCAGGGTCGACCTTCGATTTTCTGGGGGCCTTGGGCGGTACCACGCAGTCCGGGTCCAAAGACATGGACATTCTGAACCAGTTCATCGTGTCGCAGGAACTGGTGGCCAAGGTGGATGCAGAAGTGGACCTGCGCGCCATGTACACCAAGGCCGAGAACGACCCGCTGAACGCCTTTCATCCCGATGGGACGATCGAGGATTTGGTCAAGTACTGGGAGCGGATGGTTCTTGTGAACTATGACAACGCAACCGGGCTGATGAATCTGGAAGTGTTTGCTTTTGATCCTGTCGACGCCAAGAAGATCGCTGAGGTTGTATTGGTGGAATCCACCAACATCATCAACGAGTTGAGCAAGACGGCGCAGGAAGATATCACCCGCTACAGCAAGGAGTCCCTTGCTGCGACCGAGGCCAAGCTGGCCGAGGCGCGTCTGGCGGTGCTGGACTTTCAGATCCGAAACAGCATCGTTGATCCGTCCAATGTGATTGCCAATCAGTTGAGCGTGGTCAGCACCCTGAACCAGCAGCTTGCCGGTGCGCAGATCGAGTTGGACATGATCGCCGGCACCGTGCCCGAGAAAGACCCGCGCATTGCCCTGTTGAACCGGCGGATTGAAGTCATCCGTAACCGCATTTCCGAAGAGCAATCCAAGGTTGGTGCCGCAGCGGATAGCACGTCGCCCGGGTTTGCCAACCTGATGGCGGATTTCGAGCGGTTGAAAGTGGATCAGGATTTCGCGCAGCAGGCCTATCTTTCGGCCCTTGCTGCCCATGATCAGGCCCTGACCGACGCCCAGCACAAGACGCGCTATCTGTCGACCTATGTGGCGCCCACCCTGGCCGAAAGTTCGACTGCGCCGAACCGGCCAATGACGGCTTTTCTGGTGGCGCTGATTGCGTTCATTCTGTGGGCGGTCAGCGTTCTGGTGTATTACGCGTTGCGAGACCGGCGCTAAGCCAAATGATCGCGCTGGAGCATATTACAAAGGCCTATTACTATCGCGGCGATCCGAAATACATCGCGCGCGATGTTTCGATTGTGTTCCCGACGGAATCACGGATCGGGTTGATGGGGCGCAACGGTGCAGGAAAATCGACGCTGCTGTCGATTATTGCCGGCAGCATCAATCCTGATTCCGGCCGCGTGAAGGTGACGGGCACGATTTCATGGCCGATTGGATTGCAAGGCTGCATCCACCCCGAATTGACGGGCGCACAGAACGTCAAATTCATCGCGCGAGTCTACGGCGTTGATACCGAGGAGTTGATAGATTTCGTGGCCGACTTTGCGGAATTGGGCATGAATTTCAACGAGCCAGTGCGCAACTATTCATCGGGCATGCGGGCGCGGCTGAACTTTGGCATGTCGATGGGTATCAGATTTGACACCTATCTGCTGGACGAATTCAGCGCTGTTGGCGATGCCGGGTTCAAGAAGAAAAGCCAGATGGTGTTTGATGACCGCATGTCCAAGGCAGGCGTCCTTATGGTGACCCATTCCGAGCGGTTGATGCGGTCACTGTGTACAGCGGGGGCGGTGCTGGAAAACGGGAGGCTCACCTACTATGACGATGTCAACGACGCGATCGAACAGCATGCCCGCAACACGCTGGGCGACGATTACAAAAGGTCGAAAGAGTTCATGGACGAGTGAAGGATGATCGCCGCCTGATCTGCGCCGTCCACCACGACCCAGATCAGGCGCGATTGGGGCAGATAGGTGATCAAGGCCTCTAGAACGCGGTCATTGCCCGCCCCGGTTACAGCCTGAAAGGTGACACTGAAATCTGACCTTGTGGCACCGGGGATGCCAAATATCAGGTGGTCGCCACCGGCATTATCGAAATCCATGATCCAGTCGCCGCCCTGCCCGGCTGTTCCCGCCTGGAAAAAGGCATCGGCCCCCAGACCGCCGGTCAGCCAATCCTGGGCAAGGCCACCGTTCAGAAGGTCATTTCCTGAATCGCCTTTCAGACTGTCGCGCCCGGCCCCGCCATAAAGGTGGTCCGCTTCCGTTCCGCCAGACAAGAGGTCATCGCCGTCGTCGCCGGTCAGGGTGTCGGCACCGCTTTCGCCGTTGAGCAGGTCGGCCCCATCGCCGCCCGCAAGCCTGTCATTCCCGGCGCCGCCAAACAGGCTGTCGGCCCCCTGGGAACCTGACAGGACATCATCACCGGTTCCGCCAAGCAGGCTGTCATCCTCGGACCCGCCATCCAGCAGGTCGTGGTCAAACCCGCCAAACAGACTGTCGCGCCCCGCCCCGCCATAAAGGCTGTCCAGCCCGGCGCGGCCGTCCAGCAGGTCGGAGCCGTTCGCGCCCAGAAACCGGTCAGCCCCGGCGCTGCCGCGCAGGGTATCGGCAAAGGACGAACCGGCAAAGGTTTCGATGGAGATGAATGTATCGGATGCAGCCTGTCCGGTGTTGGCGCTTGGGGTGACCCGGTCCAGCACGATGCCAGTTGGGGCGTCCCGATAGTCGACCCGGTCAAGGCCCGCGCCACCGTCGATGAGGTCGGCCCCGGTGCTGCCGATCAGCACATCGGCCCCGCCAAGTCCGCGCATCGTGTCATTGGCGGCGGTGCCGGTCAGGGTATTGGCCAAGACGGTGCCAGTGATGAGAGATGGGGCCGCAAAACCGTAGACCCATAATCCCTTGACGCCCGTATTGCCCAAGGCACCCGGCAAGCCCGGTTGTGCGGCCCCGTCCCCCGAGCCGGGCAGAAGAGTGGCTGTGCCGTTGGTGCCTGCGCGATACCCGATCAGCGCCGCTGCACCGCCAAGGCCGCCCCAGCCGCCCTGCAAATCGCCCGAGGTCCAGGTGATGTCCTGATAGCGGTAGACGACGTAAAAGCCGCCATTGCCCCGGTCGAAAAGCTGGATCTGAAAGGTGTTGGTGGCGGTGGCGTTGCGGCGGTAAAAACCCACGTCATCCCAGGTGATGGTCACGCAGTGCTGAACCGTATCGATATCCAGCCATATCCCGCCGCTTTCTGCCCCCTCACCATCCAGCCTTGTGTCGACATCGGCGTTGAAGATGGCAAAGAACGGGGCGGCAATGGCGGAAGCTGTGGCCGCGACGCCAGAGAAGCCTGTGCCAAAGCTGATCAGCCCGTCTGTCGAGATGTAAAGCTGGTCTGCCCCATAGCGCACGCCGCCAATCAAGAAACCGCTGTCAAAGACGGCCGCGACATTGACTTGTGCCACGGTGTCATCCCCGCGTGGCAACGACACCTCGCCATAGCCTGCAGCACCGCCAAGGCCGGTGACCGCCGTGCCGTTTCCCGTGATGTCACCCATGGCTGCCCCTGATCTGCTGGTCCGCCGCAGCGTGCCGGGGTGGGGTGAAGTCTGCGTTAACACCGGGGCAAATTGGCCAACCGGTTCTTTTCAAGGTTTTCAGGTGGTTAACTTTTTCCAGCCGCCTTTAGCCAACTGCCACCATTCGGACCAAAAGCCATCACGCTGCCACCCGCTGTCGGGGCGAGCCTTGGCACCGGGTTTGGTGTGAGGTGGTGATGGAGCAGATCAATCTGGTTTCCAGTTTTAGTGCGTTATCCCTTGGGGTGGATGCCGTGGGCGACGGCATGGCGCTGATCGTGGCCGGTGGCACGGCGCGGCTGATCTATTCCGAGGACGAGTTGAACAAGGCGATGAGCCTGTCTTTGGGGGATGTCACAAGCCCGGGGAGCGGATTTGTTTCGGCACAGACACTGAGTGTGCCGAGTGTGATTGGCACGCTGGACCCGGGCCGGTCGATTGCGTTTCAGACCAGCGGAACGGTGGTGCGGGCATTCCTGTTTGACAGTCATCTGGGGGCACTGACCTCGACCGTGTTGTCGGCGACTGGGGTGCCGGGTGTGGCCAGGGTGGTCAGCACCGATCTGGGCGCGCTCAAAGGGGTTGAAACCTTTGCAATCATGGGGGGCGCGGGCGGGGATACGGCGATCCTGTCCACCTGGAACAAGGCGGGGTTGGAGGTGTTCTTGTTGAATGACGACGGGACGCTGGACCACCGAAGTAGGGTCGAGGATACCGAGAAATCCTATGTCGCGAATGTCAGCGATACGGCGGCGATCAAGATCAAGGGGCAGGAGTATCTGCTGACCCTGTCATCGTTGGAAAACGGCATCACGAGTTATGCGGTGGACGGGACGGGGGCGGTCACGCTGGTGGACAGTCTGGGCAACCGTGACATGCTGTCGGTCAGCGGGCCTGCGGCGTTGCAGGTGATGCAGGTGGGCGGGGTAACCTATGCGGTGATCGCGTCAACGGGGTCAAGCTCGTTGTCCGTGGTGCGGGTCAATGACATGGGGTGCCTGTTTGTGACGGACCATGTGGTGGATGACCGAACGACGCGGTTTGACCATACCGCCGTTCTGGACAGTTTCACGATGAACGGCCGGGCCTTTGTGGTGACGGCGGGAACGGATGCCGGGATCACGGTGATGGAACTGCTGCCGAACGGCACATTGCAGCATTTCACCACGGGCGTCTTTGAAACCGGGGCGGGGCTGTTCGCGGTGACGGCGCTGGAGGTGGCGGTGTCAGGTACATCTGTCCGCATCTTTGTGGTGGATGCGCGGGCAGACCGGGTGCAGCAGTTTGACCTGTCGCTGGACGGGTTGGGTGGGGTGATCAGGCCGGTGGCAAACGTCGCCACGGGCACAGCCAAGGACGATCTGGTGCTGGGCACGGCTGGTGCCGAAACCCTGTCCGGCGGGGGCGGCGATGACTGGATCCATTCGGGCGGCGGTGCGGATTTGCTGAACGGAGGGGCGGGTGCGGATGTGTTTGCCTTTGGCGCGGGGTCGGATAATGCGCGGATCACCGGATTTGAACTGGGACGCGACCGGATTGATCTGTCGGATTGGTGCCATGTCTATTCGGCATCCGCGCTGACCTTTACCCCCACGGCAACGGGCTGTGTGATCAGTCTTAACGGGTTGGACATCACTCTGATTGCCGCTGACAGCCGCCCCTTGCTGGCGGCAAGTTTCGCCGATGCGGATTTCCTGTTCTGACCGCTAAATCAGCTGGCGATGGGGGGCGGCCAGTCGGGCGTAGGTTTCCTCGCAGGCCAGATGACAGCGCTGAATGGCGCTATCTCGCAGCATCTCGGCCATCATTGCGGTGACCTGCCCTTCATACCGCGAAATGCTGGTGTCCAGCGCATCTGCCGTGGTGCGGTCGCGGAAATAGGTTTCGGTGTGGCGCATGGTGGTGGCATCGGTGACCGCAACCGCACCGCGCCCGCGTTCACGGCGCAGGGCAAAGCTGTCCCAGGTCTTGACGGCATAGTGGTTGTACTGCGCCATCCGGTGGGAAGCGTTGTGCACATCGGCGCTGCGCAACTGCTGCCACAGGGGCATGCCCGGGAAGATGTTGTGTCGGGTGCCGTCGCCGTCCATCACCCTCAGGTCCGTGGGACGCCCTTTGAAGCTGACCATCGAATGGTTGTGGATGTCGCGGAAGCGCGCCGGGTTGCGGGTCAGCGATTTCAGTGCCTTGTTGGCCTTGTGGGTCAGCGATAGCCGCCATGGGAACTGCGCGCAAACCCGGCCCGGTTGCCAGTTCACCTGCGGGCGGTCGGCAAAGCACATCGCGTGCAGGCTGATGATGTCACAATCGGGTCCGGCATGGTTTGTCAGATCGCCCACCAGACCCGCGCCGATGTGGATGTTCAAAAACTCGTCCGCATCCAGAACCATCAGCCAATCGGTATCGTCGATCGGCAGTTTGGCCCGCATGGCGGTATAGCCTGCATGCTGTGGAATCTCGCCCGGGGCCACCACGTTCGGGACGTGGTCGATGTATCCGGCGGCGGCCATGGCCTGAAGCAGGTGGTTGGACCCGTCGCGGCAGTCGTTGGACGCCACGGAAATCCGGTCAAACCCCAGAACCAGATGGTGGGCGACCCATTCCAACAGGAATGGTCCCTCATCCTTGACCGAGGATATCAGCCGGTGTCGCGTCATGCTGGGAGGCTAGCATCTGTGCGGCGCAGGGTCCAGTTTGGGGGCAGGTCGGTTTTCGCACCTTGCCATCGGCAATCTGAAAAGGTTTGGTGATCTGGCACGATCAGGAGAACGGCATGCGCGTTGCACTTTGGCAGGTTCCATCGCCCGCAGGGGATATCGAGTCCGCAATGGCCGGACTGCGGGCCGCCCTGACGGCTGCGGCTGCGCAAGGGGCGCGGATGCTGGTGGCGCCGGAGGTTCTGCTGCCGGGGTATAATCAGGACAATATCGGCGAACTTGCCCAAGCGCGGGGAGGGGCTTGGACCCAAGCGGTGGCGGATATCTGCCGCGAGGCGGGCTGCGGTGTCACGCTGAGTTATGCCGAGCGGGACGGGGACACGGTTTACAACGCCGCCACGGCCTTTGATGCGACGGGGGCCGAGGTCGCGCATTACCGCAAGATCCAGTTGTACGGGCCGCGTGAGAAGGCGATCTATCAGCCGGGTGACGCCTATGCGGTGTTTGATCTGGAAGGTGTGCGCTGCGCGTTGATGATTTGCTATGACGTCGAATTTGCGCCCCATGTGGCTGCACTTGCGGCCAAGGGGGTCAAGCTGATCCTGTGCCCAACGGCCAACATGATGCCGTTCACCCATGTCGTGCGCTTTACCGTGCCAGCAATGGCCGCAAATCATGGGGTCACCATCGTCTATGCCAATTACTGCGGGGTCGAGGGCGATCTGACCTATGTGGGTGGGTCGTTGATTGCAGACCCTTATGGAGAGCCGTTGGTGCAGGCTGGCCTTGGGCCTGCGCTGTTGGTGGCGGATGTGCCGCAGACATTTGACCCGTACCTCCTGTCATCGCAGGCCCGAGATTACCGGGAGATCTGACATGCGCGATCCGCGTTACGACATCTTGTTCCAGCCCTTGCAGATTGGCCCGAAGCTTGCGCCCAACCGGTTTTATCAGGTGCCCCATTGCAACGGCGGCGGCTACCGCGACCCATCCGCCGTGGTCGAAATGCGGCGGACCAAGGCCGAGGGCGGCTGGGGTGTGATCTTTACCGAGCAGACCGAAATTCACCCCACCAGCGAAATCACCCCCTTTATCGAGCAGCATCTGTGGGACGACCGCGACATCCCCGCCTTGGCCCGCATGGCCGAAGCGATGAAATCGCATGGCGGGTTGGCGGGCATACAGCTGGCCTACAGCGGGATCAACGGCCCTAATCTGTATTCGCGTGAGGTGCCCTTGGCGGTGTCGGGGGGGCCTATCCTGACCTTTACCTCAGACCCCGTGCAGGCGCGGACGTTGGACCGTGCGGATATTCGCGACCTGCGCCGTTGGTTCCGCAACGCGGTGCGGCGCAGTCATCAGGCGGGGTTCGATCTGGTGTGTCTGTATGGCGCGCATGGCTTTGGGATTTTCCAGCATTTCCTGAGCCGGGCGACCAACCTGCGGACCGATGAATACGGCGGCAGTCTGGAGAATCGGGCGCGTTTTGTCCGAGAGGTGGTCGAGGAGGCGCGGGAGGAGACCAAGGGCGAGATGGCGATTTCGCTGCGCCTGTCGCTGCACGAGGCGGGGAAGCTGGGCTTTTCCAACGCCGAGGTGCGCGATTTCATTCAGATGCACGGGGATTTGCCGGATATCTGGGATCTGGCGCATGGGACGTGGGAGCAGTGTTCAGGCACCAGCCGGTTCAAGCCAGAGGCCGCGCAAGAGGAACTGGTGCGCGGGATCAAGGCGCTGACCAGCAAGCCTGTGGTGGGCGTTGGTCGCTTCACCTCGCCTGATGAGATGGTTCGGCAGATCCGGACGGGGGTGCTTGATTTCATCGGGGCGGCGCGGCCGTCGATTGCTGATCCGTTCCTGCCGCTGAAGATTGATCAGGGGCGGGTCGAGGATATTCGCGAGTGCATTGGCTGCAACATCTGCGTGTCGGGGGACATGACCCACGGCATCAGCCGCTGCACCCAGAACACGGCGTTCATGGAGGAGTGGCGCAAGGGTTGGCATCCGGAGCGGGCGCGGGCCAAGGGGCGGTCTGACACTGTGCTGATCGTAGGTGGCGGGCCGACGGGGCTGGAGGCGGCTTTGGCCTTGGGCAAGCGGGGGTATCAGGTGACCTTGGCCGAGGCTGCGCGCAGCTTGGGCGGGCGCGTGACGGCCGAGCGCGGGTTGCCGGGCCTGTCGGCCTGGGGGCGGGTGGCGGATTATCGGACAGGGCAGATTGCCCCGATGGCGAATGTGGAGACCTATCTGGACAGCCGGTTGACGGTTGAGGATGTCCTGGCGATGGGGGCGGAGCATGTCGCCATTGCCACCGGGGCGACCTGGCGGCGCGATGCTGTAGCGCGTTTGCATCTGGCCCCGATCCCGACAGACCCAGCGATGCCGATCTGGACCCCGGATGATCTGATGGCGGGGGGTGGGCCCGTGGGGGGACGGGTTGTGATCTATGACGATGACCACTTCTATATGGGGTCGGTTCTGGCGGAATTGCTGGTTCAGCGGGGCTGCGCGGTCGATCTGGTCTGCCCGGCCGCCAAGGTTGCCGAATGGACGGAGAACACGCTGGAACAGGCCACGATCCAGCGCCGGATGCTGGAGATCGGGGTGATGCTGCACTGCTCCAAAGCGCCCGAGGCGATTGAGGCGGGCGGGGTGACCTTGGGTTGCACCTGGACCGGGCGGGAGACGTTTTTGCCCTGTGACACCGTGTTGATGGTGACCAGCCGAACGCCCAATGATGCCCTGTATCACGCCATCATGGCGCGGCAGGCGGATTGGGGGGGCATTCAGACCGTCAAGCTGATCGGCGACGCCGCAGCCCCCGGCCCCATCGCCTGGGCGACCTATGCTGGTCGGCGCTATGCCGAAGAACTGGACGAGCCTGACCGTGGCGACGCGCTGTCCTTCCGCCGCGAGATTGCGGAACTTGCGGCAATCTGACCCCGGTTCAGGCCTTGGCCCCACCTCGTTCCCGCATCGAGATGTAGATGGCGCAACTGATCAGGATGGCGACGCCGACAAAGGTCCAGACATCGGGGAAGTCGCCGAAGAAGATGTAGCCCATCAGGACGGATGTGATCATCTCGGTATAGGCGAGGGGGGCGAGGAGCGACGCCTCGGCATGGTCATAGGCGCGAACGATGCAGTAATGCCCGATGTTGGCAATCGCGGCGAGTGAGACGAACAGCACCCAGTCCATGGCCGTGGGCGTGATCCAGACGAGCGGCACCAGGGCGGAGGTGATGACGGCCCCCAGTAGGTTGGTGTGAAAGGTGGTGACGATGGCCCTGTTCAGGCCGGAAATCCGGCGGGTCATCAGGAAGTACAGGGCAAGGCTGGTTCCCGCACCCAATGCCAGTAGAGCGCCGGGGTTCAGGCCATTGAAGCCGGGCCGAATGATGATCAGCGTGCCGATGAACCCGATGCAGACGGCTGCCCAGCGGCGGGGGCCGACATGCTCGCCTAAGATCAGGGGTGACAGGGCGGTGACGACCAGCGGCTGTACAAAGAAGATCGCGAGGGCGTCGGCGATGGGCAGGAATTTCAGCGACCAGAAAAAGCAGAAGGTCGCTAGGATCAGCAGGCTGGCGCGCAGGCCGTGGTAAAACGGCCGGTCAGGCAGCAGGCCACGCACCCCGGTATGGGGCAGCGCCAGCGGCAGCGTCATCAGCGCCCCAAAGGTCAGCCTGGCCCAGACGATCTGCATCACCGGGACGCCCCATTGGCCCAGATATTTGGCAATGACATCGATGCCCGGCAGCACAGCCATGGCCACCAACATCAGCCCCACGCCGATCAGCGGTGCCGGCGACCCCTTGATCAGAGCCATTGGCCCAGCACAGCCGCAAGATTGTCACCCAGTTCCGGGCAAAGATAGCCGCCTTCCTGCACGATCAGCGTGGGCAGGCCCAGCGACCTGACCGCGCGCCCGATCCGGGCAAAACCGTAAGTCGTGACGGCGAGGCCAGCAAAGGGGTCGCCAATAAAGGCGTCAAGGCCAAGGGCCAGGACCAGGGTATCGGCCCCCCAATCGCTGATCCTTTGCAGGCCGTCGTCCAGGCGGCGCAAAAACTCCTCATCCCCCGTGCCGCGCGGAAGGGCGAGGTTGAGGTTGGCCCCGGCGGCGGCCTCGGCTCCGGTTTCTTCGGGATAGCCCCAGAAGAACGGGTAATAGCGTTCGGGATGGGCGTGGATCGACACGGTCAGCACATCGGGGCGATCATAGAAGATGCCTTGGGTGCCGTTGCCGTGGTGCAGGTCCACGTCCAGAATAGCCACCTTGCGGCCTTGCAGGGTCAGGGCCTGCGCGGCAATGGCGGTGTTGTTCAGATAGCAAAAGCCGCCGCCCAGATCGCTGAAAGCGTGGTGGCCCGGCGGGCGGCACAGGGCATAGGATTGCTGGCCCTGCAGCAGCAGTTCGGCCCCATGAATGGCCGTCTGGGCCGAGGCATAGGCAGCGGTCCAGGTGTTTGGGCCGATGGGGGCAGAGGTGTCGGCCAGATGGAACCCGGCCTGCCCCACCGCGCTGAGCGGATAGCCGTCATGGCGCGAGGCGGGATGGACGTTGGGGATCACCTCGGGACTGGCGCCCTCGATCCGGGACCAGCGGGAATGGATGGTTTGCAGAAAGGTCAGGTAGCGTTCGGGGTGGATGGCGGCGATGGCGTCCATCCCGTGATCCTGGGGTTCCCGCACCTCCAGCCCCAGTTTGGCGACACCACCCAGCAACGCGTCAATGCGGGTGGGTTTTTCCGGGCAGGGCCGCAGGGTGCCTGACGACAGAAAGAATTGCGGGTCATGGGCGCGTTGGGTGCCGTCGAAAATCGTGATCATGGCGGGTCTTTCAGGGCAGGTCGGGCAGGGTTGCGCCGTCCCGGATCATCATCTCATACCCGCGCAGGGTAAAGCCGGTTTTCTGGTAGAACCGCAAGGCTTGGTGGTTATCCGGGCTGACCCCAAGGGTGATATAACGCGCGCCCCAGGTCTGGTGGGTCAAGGTTGCAGCGACAAGAGCGCGGGCAAGGCCGGTGCCGCGGGCCTCGGGGGCGACATAGAGGTCCTGAATATAGAGGCCCGGCTCACCCCGGTGGGTGGAGTAGTCGGGGTAGTAGAGAGCCATGCCGTGGGGGTGGATGACGCCGTGGAGGAGGCCCTTTCGCAGCGCCTCATCAAGGGTGTCGACGGTCGAGGCAATGGTGCCCTTGTCCTCGGACGCGAGGGCCTGGAGGAAGGACAGAAGGAAAGGCAGGTCGGGTCGGGTGACGGGGTGGATCATGAGGGACCGTGGTTGGATGGAACCCCACCCTACGCCGGGCGGGGGGCGTGCGAAAGAGGGGAGGTTTCACGCGTGAAATTTCGGGCAAGATGCTGAATTAAAAGATAAATGCTGCGGCGTCGGCCCGATGTTGACCAGAGGGCGGCTTCTGGCAGGACTGGGAGCCGGGTGGAGGGATCTCGGGCCTTTGTGGCTGCCCCTTGCGGGGGTTGCCCGGTCGCGCCCGGTTGCCGTGGCGTCTTGAGGAAAGGGGTCCCGGCTGGCGTCCTCATGGTGCGCTGAAGCGAAGCCTACGGGGGGATGCACCAGCTTCTGAGGGGTTGGCAACCCTTCGAACTCATCCAGAAAATGGGGACCGGGGGTGGTGATCACCTCCCGCGCCGTGCCGTCAAACCAGCGCAGGCGGATCCAGTCCGTGGTGGTGTTGCGATACGCCTGTGTGACCCGACGGGGGACGAGCGCGCCCCGGCCCTTGTCAGCCCTCGCGTCAAAGGCAAGGACCACATCGCCGACGCGCAAAGCGGAAATGGCGGTGGAGGTGGTGCGGGAGGTCTGGATGCGGGTGTGGGCGGGGAAGCAGCGCAAGGACAAGAGAGAGGTGTCGGGTGAATGGTCCCAAATCGGCTCTACCGGTATATACAGTGGACCATCGCCCCTAACAGATCCCAATGTCCCGACATAAATCCAAATGAAACCCGGAACCCTTTGCATTTCATCAATAGAGAATAAATCTCCAAAAGATCCGGGATGACCAGTTGCCGCATACACTCGTTGTGCCCACGCAGCGCAAGTGGCCGCATCTGTTGTAACTCCATTCAGTGAATAATCATAGCGTGTCCCAATCAGGCCTTGCGCGGAGCCAAGGATTGCTTCGAATTGCTCTTGAGTGACCGGCACAGAGCGACTTACCACCCCGCCGCCATACCTTGGCCATAGGCCCGTTTCATCTTGAATGAACCCGTCCATAACGCCATTGCGGCTGAAACCGTTGAGATCAAAGTTCGCATTTGCCCCAATAGTCGTTTCCACATTCGTAATGTGGTTGGTGAACGTTACATTCGCATGCCCGCTTGACGAAGACATTGCACTTGGCGTCCCTGGCCCACCGTTATATACGTTGAAACTGATCGTGAACGCGTCCACGATGCTGCCTGTAAAAAGTTCATCATTGCCAGCCATTCAATTGCCCTCGACGTTAAAAATTCTGAAGCCGTCCGGGCACTCGGTTGTGCCCACAAGTTTGATGCTTGAGAACGCGATCCCATTCTCAAGAATATTTTCGTATCCGCGCCCGGGGACTTCAGCCAGAAATCGTTTCGCAGCGTCGGTGAAAAATCCGCTCTCCGGATCAATCACATTTTCAAACACGATTCGATCGTCAGCTACCCCTATCGAAGCCTTGAAGCTTGTAACTCGCCCCGAGAAGTAGGCCGTTTCCCAAGAAACGGGAGCCCAGATCAGAATCCCCATCATGCTATTCCACCCAAGCGGGGCATCAACAAAGTCCCTTCCTGTGGAGCCACCTCGGTAGGCTTCACTATGCTCATTGAAGGATATCATCCTGAAGTCATCGCAAACTGCCCATTCGCCGGATCGACTGAGTTCGACAGGACCAAGCAGCGCGGACTTCTGATCAAAATCGGACTTCTCCCATTCGCTTTCATAGTCCCTAAGGAAGGAAAGAACTTCTGGCTCCAGAATTCCGACGGCAAAGGCGTCACGGATCATCATGCCAAAGTTGATGGAGGAAAAGTAGGCCGAAGCGACCGATGTGGACATAACAAAAAGGAAGGTCGTAAGTGGAAAGCTTCTGGTAGTCAGGATTTTCGCGCTACGCAATTCTTCCTCCTATTGCCAATTGTGTCATAAAGTCCAAACAGGATCGAGCTCAGTGTTAGTGGGGCCCGCAGTTCGCATACAATCTTTCGTCCTTTGCTGCCCGCTAATCCAACTCAATATTCTTACCTCCAGGATCGGGCCCATACACACTTTCCCTAACCTTCGATGAACGAAAGTTAACAGACCCTTGCGATTCCGTTAATTTCCAAACTGTCCACATGTGGACACTCCCA
>CAMDHB010000020.1 GCA_945897655.1 Pseudorhodobacter antarcticus | reverse complement strand
GGACTTGATCAGCTCGTCATAGGCGATCGTCTCGCCCATCGGCTTTTCGTTTTCCAGCTTGGCAACCGGCGCGCCGGGCTGGTCAAGCCAGTACTGCGCATCCATCACTTCGTTCAGCTTCGGGCCGATGTCGCCCTGAACGCCGGACTTCTCGATCCGCTCCAGAACTTTTTCCTGCTCTTCGCACAAGGCATCCAGCGCTTCCTGCGGGGTCTTGTCACCCGACATGGCATCGCCGATGTTCTGCCACCACAGCTGCGCCATCTTCGGATAGTCCGGGATGTTGGTGCCGGTGGGCGACCACTGAACGCGGGCGGGCGAGCGGTAGAACTCGATCAGGCCGCCCAGTTTCGGCGCGCGCTCGGTAAAGGACGCGTGCTGGATCGTCGATTCGCGGATGAAGGTCAGGCCGACATGGGCTTTCTTCACGTCCACGGTCTTGGAGGTCACGAACTGCGCGTAAAGCCAAGCGGCCTGCGCACGGTCGACAGGGGTGCTTTCCATCAGCGTCCAGGAACCAGCGTCCTGATAGCCGATCTTCTGGCCAGCCTGCCAATAAACCCCGTGCGGCGAGGGCGCCATGCGCCACTTGGGCGTGCCGTCCGCGTTCATCACCGGGGTGCCTTCGACAACTGACGCTGCGGTGAAGGCGGTGTACCAGAACATCTGCTGGGCGATCGCGCCCTGGGCAGGAACCGGGCCGGCCTCACCAAAGGTCATGCCTTGGGCTTCGGGGGGCGAGTACTTTTGCAGCCATTCGATGGCCTTGGTCACGGCATAGACGGCTGCCGCGTCGTTGGTGGAACCACCGCGCGTCACGCAAGAGCCGACGGGCTGCGAGTTTTCATTGACGCGAACGCCCCATTCGTCGACCGGCAGGCCGTTTGGTTCGCCCACGTCGCCCATACCGGCCATCGACATCCACGCGTCGGTGTAGCGCCAGCCCAGCGAGGGGTCCTTCTTGCCGTAGTCCATGTTGCCGAACACGCCGGTTTCCGGGCCACCGGCATAGGACATGTCACGGCCGGTGAAGAACTCGGCGATGTCCTCGTAGGCCGACCAGTTGACCGGAACGCCAAGGTCATAGCCGTACTTGGCTTTGAAGTCGTCCTTGGTTTTCTGATCGTTGAACCAGTCGTAGCGGAACCAGTAAAGGTTCGCGAACTGCTGGTCGGGCAGCTGGTACAGCTTGCCATCCGGGCCGGTGGTGAAGGAGATGCCGATGAAGTCGGCCAGGTCCAGCCCCGGGTTGGTGACTGCAGCGCCGTCGCCTGCCATCCAGTCGGTAAGGTTGCGGGCCTGCTGATAGCGCCAGTGGGTGCCGATCAGGTCCGAATCGTTGATATAGGCGTCATAGATGTTCTCGCCGGTCTGCATTTGGGTCTGCAGCTTTTCGACAACATCGCCTTCGCCGATCAGGTCATGGGTGACCTTGATGCCGGTGATCGCCTCGAACGCCGGGGCAAGCACTTTGGATTCGTATTCATGGGTGCCGATGGTTTCGGACACAACCTTGATTTCCATGCCTGCATAGGGCTTGGCAGCGTCGATGAACCACTGCAGTTCGGCTTCCTGACCAGCGCGGTCCAGGGTCGACAGATCGCCAACTTCGGCATCAAGGAAGGCTTTCGCCGCCTCGATGTCGGCCCAGGCGGGGGCCTGCATGGCCATAAGCGCAAGCGCCATGGCCGTTCCGGTTTTCCTAACTCTCATAGAATTCCTCCCAGAATTGAGAATGGTGGTCTTTGTCTTGCCCAGGGTGCGCCCCGGGGTCGTCGTGGCCCCTGTCAAACCCAGCGAAAGACTGCTGCGGCGTACACAAGGGATAGGATCAGCGCACCCCAGAAGGCGGGTGTGCCGATGAAGAAGAGCCAGCCCAGATGGATGAAGGCCGAGCCCAGAAGGGATATGAACAGGCGGTCGCCGCGTGTGGTCTCGATCCGCAGGACGCCGATGCGGGGGGTTTCGGGAAACCGGATCGCGAGCAGGGTCATCAGGATCAGAAGGCTGGCGATGACCCAGAAGAACAGGGCAACCGGAAAGGTCCAGGCCATCCAGAAGCCCGGGATCAGTTGGCCCGTCCATTCACGGGCCCCTTCCTCGGTGATCGGCACGGCCCACAGTAGAAGGGCAAGGATCGCGGCCATCAGGGCGGCGAGGCCCAGGTAGATCGGTGTCCAGCGCGTGGCGGTCATGATCACACCCTTCCCAGGGCAAAGCCCTTGGCGATGTAGTTGCGGACAAAGTAGATCACCAAGGCACCCGGCACGATGGTCAGGACACCGGCAGCGGCCAGAACGCCCCAGTCCATGCCCGATGCGCTGACGGTCCGGGTCATCGTGGCGGCGATGGATTTGGCGTCGGTCGCGGTCAGGGTCCGGCTGAGGAGAAGCTCCACCCACGAGAACATGAAGCAGAAGAAGGCCGCCACACCGATGCCCGAGGCAATGAGCGGCATGAAGATCTTGATGAAGAAGCGCGGGAAGGAATAGCCGTCGATATAGGCGGTTTCGTCGATTTCCTTTGGCACGCCGCGCATGAAGCCTTCAAGGATCCAGACGGCCAGTGGCACGTTGAACAGGCAGTGCGCCAAGGCCACGGCGATGTGGGTGTCAAACAGGCCCACGCTGGAATAAAGCTGAAAGAACGGCAGGGCGAACACGGCCGGGGGTGCCATGCGGTTGGTCAGCAGCCAGAAGAACAGGTGTTTGTCACCGATAAAGGTGTACCGGCTGAAGGCATAGGCGGCGGGCAGGGCGATGGTCAGCGAGATGACGACGTTCATTGTCACATAGATCATCGAGTTGACGTAACCCATGTACCAGGACGGATCGGTCAGGATGACCACATAGTTGCGGAACGTCAGATCCTGGGGGTACAGCGAGAAGGTCGAGGTGATCTCGGTATTTGTCTTGAGGCTCATGCTGATCAGCCAGTAGATCGGGATCAGCAGGAACAGGATGTAGATCGTCATCACAAGGGGGGAATAGCGCATGCGCATCAGCGGCTCTCCTGCCGGTCAAGGCTGGTCATGACGGTGTAGAACACCCATGACACCAGCAAGATCACAAGGAAGTACATCAGCGAGAAGGCAGCGGCAGGACCCAGGTCGAACTGGCCGATGGCCATTTTCACCAGGTCGATGGACAGGAAGGTGGTCGAGTTGCCCGGCCCGCCGCCCGTGAGGACAAAGGGTTCGGTATAGATCATGAAGCTGTCCATGAAGCGCAACAGGACGGCGATCAGCAAGACACCCTGCATCTTGGGCAGTTCGATATAGCGGAACACGGCCCAGCGGCTGGCCTGATCGATGCGGGCGGCCTGATAATAGGCTTGGGGGATGGATTGCAGACCCGCATAGGACAGCAGGGCCACAAGCGACGTCCAATGCCAGACATCCATCACGATGACGGTGGCCCAGGCATCGATGGGGTCGTTGGTGTAGTTGTAATCGATGCCGATGGCAGCAAGGGTATGGCCCAGCAGGCCGATGTCGACCCGGCCAAAGATCTGCCAGATTGTGCCCACCACGTTGAACGGTATCAGCAGCGGCAGCGCCATCAGTACGAGGCAAACCGAGGCCCATGCCCCCTTTTTGGGCATGTTGAGGGCGATGTAGATGCCCAAGGGCACCTCAATCGCCAGAATGATTGCGGAAAACAGGATCTGGCGGCCAAGCGCGTCATGCAGGCGCGAGGAGGCGACCATCTCTTCGAACCATTCCAGCCCGGCCCAGAAGAACTGGTTGTTGCCGAAGGTGTCGTTGATGGCATAGTTCACGACGGTCATCAGCGGGATCACGGCCGAGAAGGCCACCACCAGAAGCACCGGCAGCACCAGAAACCACGCCTTGTTGTTCTGCGTCTTGTCCATCAGACCGCCCCACCTGCAATGCGCCAGTCGTCGGCGTAGACGTTGATCCGTTCCGGGGCAAAGCGGACATGGGTCAGATCCGCGCCCAAGGGCTGTCCTTCAGGCACGACGACGTTGACCAGTTGGCCCCCGACAGTGCCGCGCACGATGCGGTGGCGGCCAACATCTTCGATCCGGGTCAGCGCAAAAGGCAGGCCGTCGCCTTGGGTCAAGGTGACATATTCGGGACGGATGCCGATCTGCACGCGGCCCTTGGGGGTGCCGTAGCCATGCCCCAGCGCCACCTCGACCCCGCCGGTCAGCTGGGCGCGGGTGCCGCTGACCTGGGCGTCCAGAATGTTCATACCGGGCGAGCCGATGAAGTAGCCGACAAAGGTATGGGCGGGCGCCTCGAACAACTCCTCGGGCGTGCCCAGTTGGACGACATGGCCGTCATACATCACGACCACCTTGTCGGCAAAGGTCAGCGCCTCGGTCTGGTCATGGGTGACGTAGATCATCGTATGGCCGAACTCGCGGTGCAGCGATTTCAACTGGGTCCTGAGTTCCCATTTCATATGGGGGTCAATCACGGTCAGGGGTTCGTCGAACAGGATGGCGTTGACATCCTCGCGGACCATGCCGCGGCCAAGACTGATCTTTTGCTTGGCATCGGCCGTCAGGCCCTGTGCGCGACGGTCAAGGATGGTTTCCATCCCGATCATCGCGGCGATCTGGTCGACACGCGCCTTGATATAGGCGGCATCCTTACCCCGGTTGCGCAAGGGGAAGGCCAGGTTCTGGCGCACTGTCATGGTGTCATAGACGACGGGGAACTGGAACACCTGCGCGATGTTGCGGGCGGCTGTTTCGGCATCGGTCATGTCCTGATTGCCAAACAGCACGCGGCCCTGGCTGGGGCGGACAAGGCCCGAGATAATGTTGAGAAGCGTGGTCTTGCCACAGCCAGAGGCGCCCAGCAGCGCATAGGCGCCGCCGTCTTGCCAGACATGGTCCATCTGTTTCAGGGCAAAGTCGGCGTCGGTGGCCGGCTTGGCCAAGTAGCTGTGGGCGAGGTTGGACAGGGTGATACGTGCCATGAGATCAAGCCGCCATCGCATAGGGCGCGGGTGCTGCAAGCAGCCCCTCGGCGTTGAAGAGATAGACATGCGCGGGGTCAAGCCAGAGGCGCATCTGGGCCCCGTCTTGCAGGTCGTGAATGCCGTGTATCAGCGCCACCCAGCGGCTGGGCCCGTGGGTCAGGTGCAAAAAGGTTTCCGAGCCGGTGATTTCGAACACGCCAAGGCGGCAGTCAAAGCCAACCGCCGCAGGAGAGGGGGCATGAAGGGCCAGGTGATTGGCCCGGAACCCGGCGGTATAGCGGCCATTGGCCAGCCCAGCCAACGGGCCGGTTGCCGGGATCACCGCGCCATCTGCGAAGGTGACCCTGTCGCCCGACTTTTCGCAGGGCAGAAAGTTCATTGGCGGATCGCTGAACACCCTTGCGGTGGTGGCGTCGGCCGGTTGGCGGTAGACTTGAGTGGTTGGGCCGAACTGGGTGACGCGGCCTTGCCACAGGGTGGCGGTGCGGCCGCCCAGCAACAACGCCTCTTCGGGTTCAGTGGTGGCATAGACGAAGATGGCCCCTGACGCCTCAAAAATCCGGGGGATTTCGGCACGCAACTCTTCGCGCAGTTTGTAGTCAAGGTTGGCCAGGGGTTCATCCAGCAGGACCAGCCCTGCCCCCTTGACCAGCGCACGGGCAAGGGCGCAGCGCTGTTGCTGGCCGCCGGACAGTTCCAGCGGCTTGCGGGCCAGCATCGGCGTCAGTTTCAGCATATCGGCGGTGTCGCGGACGGCGCGGTCGATTTCCGTGTTGGATTTGCCCAAGAGGCGCATGGGCGAGGCGATGTTGTCATAGACCGTCATGGCGGGGTAGTTGATGAACTGCTGGTAGACCATTGCAACCTTGCGGTCTTGCACACGTTGGCCGGTCACATCCTGACCATGCCAAAGAATGCGGCCCGTGGTCGGCGCATCCAGACCCGCCATCAGCCGCATCAGCGAGGTTTTGCCCGACAGGGTTGGCCCAAGCAGGACGTTCATCGTGCCCTTGTCGAGCGTCAGGCTGGTGGGCTGGATGTGAACCTGCCCCTTTACAACCCGGCTTACCGCGTCAAGTTCAAGCGCCATAAGTGCCCTCTTTCTGTCGGACTGCCGCATCCTGCGCCATGAAGGCATCCAAAGCGGCTATTTGTGCAGGTGTCATGCGCAGGCCCAGTTTGGTGCGGCGCCAGACGATGTCATCGGCCCGATATGCCCATTCGTGACGCATCAGCCAAGACACTTCGGCCTCGGTCAGGGTCGCACCGAAATCCTGGCCAAGGTCGGCGGCGCTGCGGGCGGTGCCCAGCAGGGTGCGCGCCTCGGTGCCATAGGCGCGGATCAGGCGGGCGGCCCAGGTTTCGGACAAGAAGGGGTAATCGGACATCAGGGCGGCGCGCAGGGCGGCGACGCCGTCATGGGGGAAGTCACCGCCGGGCAGGGGGGCGCGGGCGGTCCAGGGGCCTTTGGCGGCGGGGAAGGCTGTGCCCAGTTTGGCCAAGGCCGCCTCGGCCAAGCGGCGGTAAGTGGTGATCTTGCCGCCAAAGACGTTCAGCATCGGCGGGCCGTTTTCATCCAGCGACAGGACATAATCGCGGGTCGCCGCCGTGGCCGACTTGGCGCCATCGGCATAAAGCGGGCGCACGCCGGAGTAGGTCCAGACCACATCGTCGCGGGTGACTGGTTTGGCGAAATATCGGCTGGCAAAGGCCAGAAGATAGTCGCGCTCCTCATCCGTGCATTTGGCTTCGGACGGGGTGCCCGTGTGGTCGTGGTCGGTCGTGCCGATCAGGGTGAAGTCCTGTTCGTAGGGAATGGCAAAGATGATCCGCCCATCGGTGCCTTGCAGAAAATAGCAGCGGTCATGGTCATAAAGTTTGCGGGTGACGATATGGCTGCCGCGCACCAGACGCACACCTTCGGTCGAGTTGATGCGTGCCACATTGGCGATGATGCTGCTGACCCAAGGGCCACCGGCATTGACCAGAGCGCGGGCGCGGTGGGTGGCGGGGCCGTCGGGGCCCTCGGTCGTGACCTGCCAGTGGTCCCCCATCCGTTCGGCCCGTGTCACGCGGGTGCGGGTCATCACCTGCGCGCCACGCTGGGCGGCGTCACGGGCGTTCAGGGCGACCAGACGCGAATCTTCGATCCAGCAGTCGGAATATTCATAGGCGTGTCGAAACTCCGGGCGCAGGGGGCGGCCGGCGGGGTCTTTTTGCAGGTTCAAGGTGCGGGTGGCGGGCAGGATCTTGCGACCGCCCAGCGTGTCATAAAGGAACAGCCCCAGCCTGATCAACCAGGACGGGCGACGGCCCTGCATCCAGGGCATGAAGCGGGCCAGCAGGCGGGACGTGGGCGTGTCGCCTTCAAACCGCATGTCGGGGTGGATCGGCAGCACAAAGCGCATGGGCCACGAGATGTGGGGCATGGCGACCAGCAGGGTTTCACGCTCTTCCAAAGCCTCGCGCACCAGACGGAACTCGAAATACTCCAGATACCGCAATCCGCCGTGAAAAAGCTTGGTCGAGGCCGAGGAGGTGGCCTGTGCCAGATCGCCCTGTTCAGCCAGCAAGACCGACAGGCCCCGCCCTGCCGCATCACGGGCAATGCCGCAGCCGTTGATGCCGCCGCCGATGATGAACAGGTCGGCCATGTCGGGCCTTTGCGCAATCGTCACAGAATTCTTCTCCCAAACCTGGCGGCAAGGTGGCGCGATTCAGCCCGTCGGTCAACAATCAATATTCGTTTTTGCGCGTTTTTGGCGAATTCGATCAATTGCGCACCTGCGGCAAACGATAACGGCTTGATGGGATTGGAAGAAGCCTGCAATTGAATTCTCACGCCGCACTGCAGCGCATTGGCTTTTCGGCTTGATTCGTATCACGTCCTGTCTGAAGCTTTGGGTATGGCGGGTGAACACAAAGGAACTTTGGCGTGGCCCTGAGTTTTCGGCAGAACGAGATTCTGGAGATTGCGCGTGCCGAGGGTCGCGTGGTGGTCGAGGATTTGGCGCAGCGGTTCGAGGTGACGCTGCAGACCATCCGCCGCGACCTGACCGAACTTACCGACGCGGGCCATCTGGACCGGGTGCATGGCGGGGCCCGGCCACGCACCGGGGTTGCCAATGTGGGCTATGTCCAGCGCCGCCGGATGAACGAGGAGGCGAAGGCGGCGATCGCGCGGGCCTGTGCGGCGGCGATTCCAGAAAACTGTTCGATCATCATGAACCTTGGCACCACAACCGAAGCCGTCGCGCGTGAATTGCTGGGGCATCGCAACATCACGGTGATCACCAACAACATGAACGTGGCTAACATCCTTGTCGCCAATGAGGGCTGTGAGATCATCGTGGCAGGGGGCGCGCTGCGCCGGTCTGATGGCGGGTTGGTCGGGGAGTTGACGACCGAGTTCTTTGGCCTGTTCAAGGTTGATTATGCCGTGATCGGCGCATCGGCGATGGATGCCGAGGGCGACTTGCTGGATTTCGATCTGGCCGAAGTACGGGTGTCCAAGGCGATCATCCGGCAGGCGCGGCAGGTTTTTCTGGCGTGCGATGCGTCAAAACTCGGGCGGTCTGCGCCAGTTCGGCTGGCCTCATTGGCCGAGGTGACGACGCTGTTCACCGATGCGCCCTTGCCCGATGCCTTGGCCAAGCGCTGTGCCGAATGGGGCACCGGCGTGGTGGTGGGTTAGAGCGAATTGCCTGCATTCTGGTTTAGAATGAAGGCAATTCGCCCCAAGGCTCAGGTCCGAATTTCAAAGCCGCGGCTGATGTGGTTGCGCACGAACCAGATCATGGCAAGGCCCGGCAACAGCGAAAACACCGTCATCGCCATGACAAGCCCTATGTCGGTTTGAAAGGTGAACAGCGCGTTGATCGCCATGGTCATGGGCTTGCCGCCGGTCACGGTCAAGATGCGGGCAAAGACCACTTCGACCCAGGAAAAGATGAAGCAGAAGAACGCCGCAACACCGATGCCGGGGGCGATGGCGGGGATCAGGTGACGGAAGAAGAAGCTTGGCAGGGTGTGGCCGTCGATGAAGGCGGTTTCATCAAACGCGCGCGGGATGGCCGAGATGAAGCGCTCCAGAATCCAGATCGCGATGGGCAGATTGAACAGGCAATGCACCAGAGCGATCCCGACGGGCGAGTTCACGAGGTTGACCTGCGCGAACAGGATGAAGATGGGCAGCGACAGCACGACGGGCGGTGTCACGCGGAAGGCCAGCATCAGGAACAGGAAATGCCGGTCTCCGGTAAAGCGGAACCGGGCAAAGGCATAGGCCGCAGGCAGGCCGGCGGCAAGGCACAGGGCGACGTTCAACAGGACATAGATCAGCGCATTCCAGATCGAGGCGACCAGCGCCGGGGTGGCAAAGATGTTGCGGTAGTTGACCAGTCCAATCTCGCCCAGGGGCACCCCGTCATGCGGCAGGGTGGCGATGAAGCTGAGCAGGATGGTTTGCGCCAGTGGCAGCAGGATCAGCAGGGCCAGTGCCGCAAAGGCCACGGCGCGGAACCACAGGAAAGCGGGGCCGGGTTTGGTCATTCGATAGCCCTTTCCTGATGGCGCTTGCGGTTTTCGGTCAAGGTGACAAAGGCCCAGACGACGGTCAGGACAATCAGGAAATAGACCATCGACAGGGCGGCGGCGGTGCCATAGCTGAAGCCCTTGATCTCCTCGCCCAGGTCAAGCGACAGGAAGGTGGTCTTGCCGCTGGGGCCACCGGCGTTGATGGCAAAAGCCTCGGTATAGATCATGAAGCTGTCGACAAAGCGCAGCAGCAGAACGATGGACAGCGCACCTGTGACGCGGGGCAGTTCGATATGGCGGAACACGGCCAGGCGCGAGGCACCATCGATGGCGGCGGCCTGATAATAGGGCTGCGGGATGCCGGAGAAGGCGGCATAGGACAGGATCACCACCAGCCCCAGCCAGTGCCATGTGTCCATCACCACCAGCAATATCCAAGTGTGCAGCGCGGTGAATTTGTAATCGAACCCGATGCCCAGCCAGACCATGGCCAGCCCGGCCAGCCCGGTGCGGGGGTTCACAAGGTTCAGCCACATCACCGGGATCATGTTCCACGGAACGACCAGCGGCACCGCCACCAAGAGCAGCATCACAAGGCCCATCCGCCCTGAACGTACCAATAGCAGCGCCACCCCGATGCCGAGGGGGATCTGCACCGACAGCACGATGGCCGAGAAGGCAAGGCTGCGCAGCAGGCTGGCGTGAAAGCGGGAGGAGGTGATGATCTCGGCATACCAGTCCATCCCGACCCAATAGACCTGATCCAGCGAGAAGATGTCATGGAACGAGAAGTTGAGGACGGTGACCAGCGGCAGCAGCCCGACAAAGACCATCACCGCAGCCGCGGGCAGCACCAGAAACCAGGCCCGATTGTCATGCAGTCTCATGGGGCGGGTCCTGTGGTGGGTGCTGGGGCAAGGCGGGGTTCCGGGAAACGGGCTTTGCCCATGTTGGACCGATTTCGACGGGCGTGCCCAGCCCCTTTCTGCCAGAACGGGCCAGAACGCGACACCTGAAGGGGTGCATCAGATCCCCAGGGTGCGCTTGCGACCCTCGGACCAGCGCAGGATCAGGTGATCGGTCATCAGGCCCATGAAGGCCACGGCAAGGCCCAGGACCAGACCTTTGCCCACATCGGTGGATGACAGGGCGCGCTGCATTTCCTGGCCCAGGTCTTGTGTGCCGATGAAGGCCGCGATGATGACCATGAACAGGGAAAACATCACGGACTGGTTTGCGCCCACCAGCATGGTGGGCAGTGCCATCGGCAGGCGGACGTGCCACAGAAGCTGGCGGCGGGTGGCCCCGCTCATGTTGGCGGCCTCGATCAGTTCGGGGGGGACGTTTTGCAAACCCTCGACCGTGTAGCGGACGATGGGGACGGCGGCGAAAACCACCACGGCGGCCACGACCGCCACATCGTTGACGCCGAACAGCATGATGACGGGGATGAGGTAGATGAAGCTGGGAAAGGTTTGGGCGGTGTCGCAGACCAGGAGGACACGCGCGGCGCGGGTCGTGTTCCGCGCGGCCCAGATTCCCAAGGGCAGGCCGATCAGGGCGGCGAGGGCGACGGAGATGGTGACCATGTAGACGGTGATCATGGCGCGGTCCCACCAGCCCGACATGGCGATCAGCCCGAAATAGGCGACGCAGATCGCGGCAGACCGCAGCCCCCCGATGGCCCAACCGATGGCGGCCAGCAGTGACAGGACAGCGGTGAAGGGCAGCCACAGATAGGCGTCCCGCATCGGGATCAGGACCCAGGTGATCAGGAACCAGCGCAGCCATGCCGTGACGGGGGCGATCAGGCGGATGACTTGGTCCATCAGGGCATCAATCGGCTTGGCGACGGACAGGGCCTGCTTGCGTTCAACCTCCAGGAAACAGGGGAAGAAATGGGCGAGGGCGAAGGCCAGAGCGCAAAGCGCCAGCCAGATGACCAGCAGGCGGTGGCGTTGCAGCCAGAGGGGGCTGGGGTGACCGTGTTCGGGCAGGCGCAGGGCCCAGGCCTTGGACAGGCGGTCAAGGGTGACGGCCAATAGAACGATGGTCACGCCGATTTCAACCGACAGGCCGATTTTCAGCGCTTGCAGCAGTTGCAGCAGTTTCTGGCCCAGACCGGGCATGCCGATGAAGCTGGCCAGCACGACCATTGCCAGACATTGCATGATGACCTGATTGACACCGATCAGAATTTCGGCCCGGGCGGTGGGGATACGCGCGCGGGTCAGCAATTGCCAGCGGGTGGCGCCGGACATCTTGCCAGCCTCGATCACCTCCTCGGGGACTTTCTTCAGGCCCAGCAGGGTCATGCGGATCATGGGGGGGACGGAAAAGATGATGGTCACGATGGCCCCGGCCTTGGGGCCGACGCCGATGAACACGACGACGGGGATCATGTAGGCGAAATGCGGCAGGGATTGCGCGATGTTCAGGATGGGGTTCAGGACGCGTTCGAAGGATGCTGAGCGCCATGCGAGGACGCCAAGCACCAATCCCAACGTGACCGAAAAGGGGGCTGCCACGACGATGACGGACAGGGTTTCCATCGCCCATTGCCACTGGCCCATCAGGGCGATCCAGACAAAGGTGCCGCCGCTAAGGGCGGCCAGACGCCAGCCCTTGAGCGCGTAACCGGCCATGAATGCGGTGACGGCGATAACGCCCCACGGGATGGGGCCGAGGTTAGGCCAGCGGTTCTTGCCGTAAAGCAGGTTCGCGGTGACATCCAGCAACCATTCCACCACATCGGAAAAGGCGCGCGTCAGGGTCATCAGGCCTAGGTCGTTTTGCAGAAAGTAAAAGACGCCATTGATCCAGTCTGCAAACGGCATCACCAGCCATTCGGGCGGACGTATCAGACCTGCGGGCAGCAGGGACTTGACCAGAACCAGACCCACGGCAAGCGCAAGGATCAGTCTGGCGGTTGTGGCGTGGCGTGCGGTGGCCGCCATCAGTGCCCATCCCCGAGCAGTACATCCAGCGCGGTCTGGCGCAGGACCGCGCCAATGACCCTGCCGTCCGGCCCCGCCACCGGGATGTGGCTGCGGGGGTCGGACACCAGTTGCCGGGCAAGTTCGCGGATGGTGCGGTTTGCGGCAACGGGATCGCCGGTCACTGGGGCTGTCAGAGGCTGTACAAGGCTGCCAATGTGGACGACGCGGGCGCGGTCAATCTCGGCCGTGAATTTGGCGACATAATCGGTCGCGGGATGCAGCACGATCTGGTCGGGGGTGTCGCATTGTTCGATGCGGCCATCCTTCATGATGGCAATCCGGTCGGCCAGACGCAAAGCCTCGTCAAAGTCATGGGTGATGAAGATGATGGTCTTGTTCATCATGGCCTTCAGGCGCAGGAATTCATCCTGCATCTCGCGCCGGATCAGGGGATCGAGGGCGGAAAAGGGTTCGTCCAGAAACCAGATGTCGGGTTCAACGGCCAAGGACCGGGCAATGCCGACGCGCTGTTGCTGGCCGCCGGACAGTTCGCGCGGGAAATAGGTTTCGCGGCCAGACAGGCCGACAAGGTCCAGCATGTCGCGGGCGCGGGCATAGCGGGTGGCGCGGTCCTGGCCGCGCATCTCCAGCGGGAAGGCCACGTTGTCCAGCACGGTGCGGTTGGGCAGCAGGCCAAAGCTTTGAAATACCATGCCCATCTTGCGGCGGCGTAGGTCGATCAGGGCGGGTTCGGACAGGGTGGCGATATCCTGCCCCTCAATTGTCACAGTGCCGCCGGTAATTTCGACAAGGCGTGACAGGCAGCGGACCAGGGTGGATTTGCCCGACCCGGACAGGCCCATGACCACCAGCATTTCGCCCCGCTGCACATCCAGATTGACGTCGCGCACGGCATGGACATAGCCCGACTGCGACAGCGCGGGATTGGCACGAAGGTCGGCCAGATGTCGGGCCGGATTGGGGCCAAAAACCTTGGAGACGTTGCGGCAGGTGATAACGCTTTCCGTCACGCTGGAACCCCATTTCAGGCAAGGGATAGGCCCAACCGGCATCGTGCCGGGTGGGCCCTGTTACGGTTGGACCGCTTAGTTCAGCCAGGCTTTCCAGACATCCGGGTTGGCGTCCATCCAGGCGGTTGCCGCATCTTCCGGCTCCATCCCGTCGATGTCCACCAGTTTCGCCATTTCGGCGATCTGGGCGTTGGTCAGGCTGACCTTGGAAATGGTGGCATAGGCTGCGGGCCATTTGTCCTTCATGCCGTCCCAGGCGGCGATTTTCAGATAGCCGTTGGCGGGGTTGCCGCAATCATAGATTTTGTCGGGGAACATGCCGACGGCGGGATCGGTGTTGCAGCCTGCCTCCCAAGTCGGGAATTCGACGAATTCGCCAGGCCAGACCGCTTCGGCAAAGTTCGGGGTCCAGTTGAACACCACGATCGGGGTTTTGGTCTTTTCAGCGGCCCCGAGTTCGGCCCAGATTGCGGCCGCAGAGCCTGCGTTGACGACGGTAAAGTTCATCGCCAAAGCTTCGACCTTTTCGGCGTCATGCTTCAGCCAATCAACCGGACCGCCAAGGAAACGGCCCTTGTCGCCGGTTTCAGGGGTGGCGAACAGCGCGGCGCAGTCGTTGAGCGCTTTCCAGTCTGGCAGGCCGGGGCAAGCCTCTTTGGTCCACATCGGGTACCACCAGTCTTCGCGGGTCACGGCGTTGTGGTTGCCTGCGGCATGGATGCCGCCCTTGGCGACGGCGGCGTCAAAGGACGCGCCGAAGGCACCTTCCCACACCTCAAGCTCCATCGTCACATCGCCCAGACGGACTGATTCGTAGACGGCTTGGCTGTCGGTCGTCACATATTCAACCGTGTTGCCGGCCGAGGCGAGGACATTGCCTACAACATGGCTCATCACGATCTGGCTGGACCAGTTGTGCAGGGGAATCGTGATCGGATCGGTCGAATCCTGAGCCCGAACGCCGGGCGCAAGCAAAGCCAGCGCGGCGGCGCTGGTCAGCATCATCTTTACAGATTTCATGGTGCAGTCCCTGTTGCTGTTCCGCGATGGCACGCGGTGTTTCGCGGGAAATGAAAACTTTCCCTGCGACTCGAACGCTAGGCCTTGGTTGTTAATGCGTCAGACCCGCAGCATGAACGGACTCGCATTATTTGTAAAAAATTGTTAACAAGAGGAAACAGACGGGGGGCGAATGTCGACACGGCCA
The DNA here is from genome assembly GCA_945897655.1 of Pseudorhodobacter antarcticus. Classification (GTDB taxonomy): domain Bacteria; phylum Pseudomonadota; class Alphaproteobacteria; order Rhodobacterales; family Rhodobacteraceae; genus Stagnihabitans. The sequence goes on along the minus strand of CAMDHB010000020.1, from coordinate 5,448 downwards.
GCGCATATTGTGATTGTCGAGGATGAGCCTGTCACACGCAGCGCGCTGGTGGCCTATCTGGGGTCATTCGGGTACCGCATTTCGGAATGCGATACGGCCGAGAAGGCGGAAAAGATATTGGCCCAAGGGACGGCGGATCTGCTGATTGCCGACATCAACCTGCAAGGCAAGGACGGGTTGGAAATGACCCGCGAACAGCGGGCGCGGTCCGAGATCGGGATCATCCTTTTGTCCGGGCGGACGGATGATGTGGACCGCATTGTCGGGCTGGAACTGGGGGCTGATGATTATGTCTGCAAGCCGTTCAACCGTCGGGAGTTGCTGGCCCGGGTCAAGAACCTGCTGCGCCGCACCTCGGCCATGCGAGCGCTGACGCGGCGGGTGTTCCATTTCAACGGGTTTACCTTTGATGTGGCGTCCCGGCAGGTGACGGGTCCGGCGGGTGGGCAGATTGTTCTGACCCGGGCTGAATATGAATTGCTGCGGGTTTTTGTGACCAATCCGGGCACGGTGATGGACCGTGACAGGCTGATTGCGGCCATCACGCACCGGCAGGACGGTACGAACACGCGCACGATTGACGTGCTGGTGCAGCGCCTGCGCGCCAAATTGGGCGATGACCCGAAGGCACCACGCATTTTCACCACCTCGCACGGTGAGGGTTATGTGTTCACTGCGCAGCTTGATTAAGGCTGGATTGCAGATCACCCAGCGCGGTGATCAGGGCCGTGCGGGCAAGTTCGGCGGCGGCGGGCAGGTCGCGCAGGGCGGCGTCCAGGTCGGCTGAGGGGGCAAGGGTTTCGATCCGTTCCAGCAGGGCTGTCAGGGCGGGCAGGTCGAAATTGCCGGTGGCCCCTTTCAACTGATGCGCAGCACGCGACAAGGCCTGCCAATCCTGTGACGCGGAAGCAGCGGTCACGGCGGTCAGGTTCTGGGGCAGGTTGTCCAGATACAACCTAGCCAGATCGGCGGCGACGGGCGCGCCGATGTCGGCAGCAAGCAGGTCCAGCGCGGTTCGGCTGGGCACTTGTGCGCCCAAGGCTGCCATCAGGTCGGCGGGTGACAGGGGTTTGGGCAAAACCGCCGACATGCCCGCTTGCAGGCTTTCCCGAAGATCTGACGCCTGCACATGGGCCGAAATGCCGATGATGGGCAGGGCTGCGATGCGCGGGTCTGTCATGGACCGGATGGCCCGTGTTGCTGCGGTGCCCGACAGGCCGGGCAGGTTAATGTCCATCAAGACCACATCGAAGGGCCGCTTGGTCAGGTCTGCCAGCGCCTGTTCGGCGGTTGCCACGATATGGACCCGGTGGCCCATATCCTCCATCATCGACTGGATGACCATCTGGTTGATTTCATTATCCTCGACCACAAGGGCCTGCAGGGGACGGACAGCAGGATGCGCCGGGGTGTCCATCTGGTCACGCGGCAAATCGCGCAGGTCGCCGGGTTCAAACCGGGCGATGAGGGTAAAGCTGGTCCCCATGCCAGGCGCGCTGTCCACCGTCAGCGTCGCCCCCATCGCGTCGGCAAAGCGGCGGCAGATGGCAAGGCCAAGGCCGGTGCCGCCAAATTGGCGGGCGGTCTGGGCATCTTCCTGTTCAAAGACGCCAAAGATGCGTTCCTGCGACGCCTTGGCGATGCCTTTGCCGGTGTCGCGGACGGTAAAGGTCACCTCATGGCCCGCCGCGTTGGGGCGGGCGGTTGCGATCAGCCGCACCTCGCCCCGTTCGGTGAACTTGACGGCGTTTGACACCAGATTGAACAGGATCTGGCGCAGCTTTCCCATGTCGCCAATCACTGCGGCAGGCAGCGAAGCGGGCACGTCCAGATGCAAGACCAGCCCCTTTTCCTGCGCGCTGGGGGTCATCAGAACCGCGATGTCGCGCAACAGGTCTTCGGGGGAGAAGGTGATGGCGGACAGGGTCGTTGTTCCGGCCTCGATCTTGGAATAATCCAGAATGTCATTCAGGATCGCCATCAACCCCTCGCCCGAGGCATGGGCCGCGCGCAACTGGCCCTGTTGGCGCGGGGTCAGCCCATCGCGCCCAAGGCTGCGCAGCATGCCAAGGACGCCGTTCATCGGCGTTCTGATCTCATGGCTCATCATCGCAAGGAATTCGGATTTGGCGCGGTCGGCTGCTTCGGCCTGCGTGCGGGCCTTGGCATGGGCTGCTACCTCGCCGCGCAACTGGGTGGTCTGTTCAGCCACCAGAAGTTGAAGTTCAAGGCGGTGGCGGCGCAATTCGGACAGGTTCTGGTCGCGCTCGGCCTCCAGCGCTTGGTTTTCAATGGCTTGCAGGCGGAAGACTTCGACCGCCGCTTCCATCTCGGCGATTTCGTCAATGCCGTGTGGGGTGATGGGGGCAACCTCTTCCCCCTTGGCCAGCCGTGTCATGGTGCCGGACAGGGCATCCAGCCGGCGGGTGATGTTGCCGCGCACATAGATCCACAAGACGGCCAGCGAGATGAGCAGCGCCGCAACCGAGCCCCAGGCGTAAAGCTGTTGCGTGGCGCGGATGGCGGCGGTGGCATCGGCCCCGGCCTGAACGGCGCGGCGGGTGATCTGATCCGCCAGAACCTGCGCTTCGCTGTCCAGCCGTGAGGCGGCCTCGCGCACCTCGCCTTGGGCCTTGGTGATCAGGTGGTTCAGATCAAGGATGCCCTTGGTCAGGTTGAAGATGTCTTCGGCATCGGGGGGCGGGGCGGAACTGGGCCTGATCAGTTGCAGCAGCGCCAAGGCCCGTTCAGCCCGGATCGGATCGTTGACCGACAAAAGGCGGCGGGTGACGATGTCGATGCGTTTTTGCAGATCGGCCTGCAACAGCGTCAGGTCAGACTGGCTTTGCACGGCGGACACCTTGTTCAGGAGCAAGCCGATCTCGCCAATATGAGAGCGCAGTTCCGACATCAGGCCCTGTCGGAACAGATCCACCTCGATCAACTTGTCCAGCGTATCCATCCGAAGGTTGGTGTCAGGGTCTGTAGTCTCCATATCGTAAAGGTTCGAGATGACTGCGGCGGTGCCCATCTGGGCGTTGGCAACCAAGGTATCGGCGATTTCCAGCAGTTCGGTCGTGGCACCCAGACCGGACATGAGCCGCGCCCTTTGACCGGAAATGGCAATGATGCGGTCCTGAACCAGCCGGTCCAGCCGTTCAATACCGCGTCGGACATCACCCTCGGCCCGGGCAAGGCCGGGTGGGGCGATGTTGCCGGTGCTTTCGTACCGGGCAACCCGGCTGGACAGGGCATTGACCTGAGCAAACAGAAATGCCGCCCGTTCCCGGCGCGCGGCCTCGATCGTGACGGCGGCAAGTTCGGGGGCCACGGCCACGATGCGGCTGCTTTCCTCGGTGAAACCGCGCACTTCGGAAATGGCCGGGATGGTTTCGGTGGTGACCTTGGTCTGATTGCGCCCAACCTTTTGCAACTCGACCCAGCCCAGAATGCCCATGATGGCAGGCAGGCCCGCGATGACCAGAAAGGCCAACAGCAACATGCGCCCCAAACTGATGCGAGACAGGCTGGACTTGTGCGACACTTTTGTTAACCCTGACTGTGGTTCAAAGGCAGATTAACGCGAATGGGGGCAGATTGATGCAGTTTTTGCGACGCCTGCTGATCACCGTGGTCTTGGGTGCCATGAGCCACGGTGCAGGGGCCGAAACCTGGGCGCTGCAGGTGCCAACCATTCCTTTCGACGATGACAGCCCGACCGAAGCGATGGCCTATCATCCGCTGGACCGTGCGGCGCGGCCGTGGCGGCTGTGCGTGCTGTACCCGCACTTGAAGGATGCCTATTGGCTGAGTGTCAATTACGGCATGGTCGAAGAGGCGAACCGGTTGGGTGTGTCGTTCGACCTGTACGAGGCGGGTGGCTATCCCAACCTGACGCGCCAGATCGAGCAGATCAAGGCCTGCAGCAAGCGCAAGATGGATGCACTGATCCTGGGGCCGGTGTCCTATGACGGGTTGACGGATGCCGTGGTTGAAATCGCGCGGCAGATGCCGGTGATTGGTGCCGTGAATGACATGAACGATGCCGGGGTATCGGCAAAGTCCAGCGTGTCGTGGCGGGAAATGGGGGCTGCGGCCGGGCGTGCGATTGCCGAACGCCACCCCAAGGGCAGCCCGCCGGTGCGTTTGGCGTGGTTTCCGGGGCCCAAAGGTGCCGGTTGGGTGCAGTTTGTCGAGCGCGGGTTTCTGGAGGCTTTGGCCGACAGTTCGGCCGAGGTGGTGGCGGTTCGGTTTGGCGATACCGGGTTGGAGCAGCAGGTTCTGCTGGTCGAGGAGGTTCTGGATACCGTGCCCGACGTCGATTATCTGGTTGGCAGCGGGCCGATGGCCGAGGCTGCGATTTCGGTTCTGCGGGCCAAGGGCCTGACGGACCGGATTGGCGTGGTGTCAACCTATGTCAGCCACGGTGTGTATCGCGGCATCAAGCGCAACCGCATTCTGGCCGCACCCACCGATTTCGCCGTGCTGCAGGGCCGCCTTGCAATTGAACTGGCGGTCCGCGCGCTTGAGGGCAGCCTGACGATACGCCATGCGGGGCCAAGGATTGTCACCTTGACGCCCGACAACATCGACCAGATTGGAACCGAGGAATCCTTGGCCCCCGCCGCCTTTGTTCCGGTGTTCGAGGTGTCGAACTGAACCATCGCCACAGGCAGGCCGCGCTGCCCGTGGCGATTGGGGCTTGTCTGGCGTCAGACCTGTTCGAACGGAACGTAATCCCGGTCGTATTTGAAGTAACGCGGTCCGACCAGTTCTATCCCCTCGGGTGTGCGCCACAGCGGGTTGCAAGGCCAGGCCAGGGCCATCAGCCGCTGACCGTATTTCAGGCTGTCGGTGGGGACGGGGGCACCGCTGTCAGCCTCGACCACGGCGATCAGGTCGGGGGTGGTGGCCAGCACCTTGCCATCGCGTTCGGCGATCAGGAATTCGTTCTGGAAATCCAGACGCAGGGTCTGGCCTTTGAATTCATCCACCCCGGTCAGGGTTGCCTTGCCACGGGCAAAGCCGCCCTCGGTGCGGCGTTCGATATCCATGATGCGGCCGTGAAACAGCGTCTTGGCGCCAAGCAGGCCGACCAGCGCCTTGACCGGGTCGGCGTGTTCGGACCGCGCGGCCCGCAACGTCTCACCGATCTTCGCGCACAGGGACAGGGTGCCCGCAACGACGGCCTTTTTCGCCACGGCCCCCGACATGGGGTAAAAGGCCAGCAGGGCCGAGCCGCCCATTTCAATGGTGGCCGCACGGGCAAGGCGTTCGGTCCAGGCGTTGGACACGGTGTCCAGCACCAGCGAATTGCCCTTGTCGTCGCACAGGACCATCGGCGTGGCCGAGACGCCATGGAGGGTAAAGGTCACCATCTGCAGTTCAGGATAGGCGCGGCCCATCCCGTCGCCGTCAATGAGCGGCAGGCCGGACGCTGCGGCAACG
>CAMDHB010000019.1 GCA_945897655.1 Pseudorhodobacter antarcticus | reverse complement strand
TTCTGGCGGGGCTGCTGTTTCCGGACGACTTCTTCTTCCTCTCCTCGGGCAACATATCGCTTGTCCTGCGGGCCATCCCGAACTTTGGTCTGATCGCGCTGGGCGTGGGTCTGTTGATGATCGCGGGCGAGTTTGATCTGTCGGTCGGGTCGGTCTATGTCGTGGCGCCGTTTGCCATGATCTTTGCCTATCTGGCGGGGGTGCCCTGGCTGCTGGCGCTGGCGCTGGGCTTTGCGATTGCGGTGCTGGTGGGGCTGATGAACGGCCTGATCACCCTGCGCTTTGGCGTGCCGTCCTTCATCACCACGCTGGGCACCATGTTCATCGTCCGCACGGCGGCCCCGTTCATCGTGGGCTACAAGCGGTCTTTGGTGTTCAAGGCCCCGGATGGCTGGAAAGAGGCGATGACCGGCAAGACGCTGGAGGTGCCGAACCAGTTCTGGTTCTTCCTTCTCTTCTCGCTGGTCGCCTATCTTCTGCTGTCGCGCCACAAGATCGGCAACCATTTCATCGCCGTGGGCGGTGACGCCCGCGCGGCCCGGTTTGCTGGCATCAACGTGATGCGGACCAAGCTCCTCGCCTTCATCACCTGTTCAGTCTTTGCCGCCCTTGCGGGCCTGTTTCAGGTCATGCGGTCGGGCAAGGCGGAAACCAACCCGCAACTGTTCATCGAGCTTTACGCGGTGGCGATCTGCGTCATGGGCGGGGTGTCGTTGTTTGGTGGCCGGGGCACGGTGATCGGCATCATGCTGGGGGCGGCGGTGCTGCAACTGGTGCAGGATGCCATCATCCTGGCGCGGTTGCCGGGTTTCTACCTCGACATGTTTGTCGGCATCATGATTGTCGTGGGCGTGGTACTGAACCAGGCTGTCAAGAAACGATACTAATTCCCGCCCGCCGCCGCCCTAGCCCTGCCAAGGAGAATGCACGTCATGACGGACCAATCCCAATCCCCCGCAAGTCAGGTACCCCTGTTTGAGGCGCGGGGCCTGTCAAAATCCTATGGCCATGTCGAAGCGCTGATCAACGTCGATTTCGAGGTGCGCAAGAACGAGGTGGTTGGCCTTCTGGGCGACAACGGGGCCGGAAAATCGACCCTGATCAAGATGCTGTCGGGCGTCGTGCAGCCCGACAAGGGCCAGTTCTTCCGCAACGGGACCGAGGTTGACATATCGTCTCGCCAGAAATCCGAAGCGGCGGGGATACAGACCATCTATCAGGACATTGCCCTTGTGCGGTCGATGTCGATCATGCGCAACATCTTTGCCGGGCGCGAGCCTGTAAACAAGCTCGGCTTTCTGAAGATGGCCGAGATGCGGGAAACCGCGATGGGCATTCTGGATGAATATGTCCGCATCGCAGGCATCAACTCGCCCGATATTCTGGTGGAACAACTGTCAGGCGGGCAGGCGCAGGCTGTGGCGATTGCCCGTGCGGTGCATTTCAAGCGGGATGTCCTGCTGCTGGATGAACCCACCAGCGCACTGTCAGTGCGCGAGACGGAAAAGGTTTTGAACATCGTGCGTGATCTGGCCGAAAGCGGGGTTTCCTGCGTGTTCGTGACGCATAACCTGTACCACGCCTTCCGGGTTTGCGACCGCTTTGCCATTCTGGCGCATGGCCAGAACGTGCAAAGCACCCTGAAATCGGACACCTCGCTGAACGAGTTGACCGATATCATCATGAAGCACTGAGTGGGCTTGCGATGAAAGAACTGGCCTTTGCGCTGGACCTGAAGGATGACCCGGCGATCATCGCGGAATATGTCGATTGGCACGCCCGCGTCTGGCCCGAAATCATGCGCGGCATGGCGGCGGCCAAGGTGTTGTCGCAAAACATCTATCTGATCGGCAACCGGCTGTTCATGGTGCTGCATGTTCAGGATGATTTCGACTACCGCGTTGATTTCGCCAATTATCTGGAGACGACACCGCGTGCCAAGGAGTGGGACACACTGATGCACGACTTTCAGCAACTGGTGCCTTGGGTGCAACCGGGCGACTGGTGGGCCCCGATGGAGCGGGTTTATGACCTGAACGCCGGGCTGGCCGCTGTCGGGGGCGACCCGCGGAAGTAATCAGGCCGCATCCCACCCGTCGCGCATCAGGCGGTAGCCGCGTTCATAGACATCTTCGGGGCTGTCAAACAGGGGCCGCCAGATCTTGGTGGCGGCGGCAAGGTCGGGCAAGGCTTGGCCAAACGCCTCGACCGTCATCCAGCCATCGTAGTTGGCTTGGCGGAGTGCGCGAAAGACGGCTTGGAAGTCGATGTGACCTGCGCCGGGAACGCCGCGTGTGTTATCCGAGATGTGGACGTGTTTGATGGCATGGATGGTGGGGGCAATGACGCCTGCGACCGAGACCTCCTCGATGTTGCTGTGGAAGGTGTCGTACAGATAGCCGTAGTTGGGTTCGCCTACCTGTGCCGTCAGTTCGGCGGCGGCGGCGGCGGTGTTCAGGATATAGCATTCGAACCGGTTCAGCGGTTCCACGGCCAGCGTGATGCCCGCCGTGGCGGCGTATTGTGCGGCGGCTTTGTGGGTTTCGGCCAGGCGGGTCAGTTCTTCGGGCTGTGGCGGTTGACCTGAGAATTCGCCCAACGGTTGGTGAAAGGGGCCCGAGCAGAGGGTACCGCCCAAGGCATGGGTGCAGTCGATCAGCCATTTCAGGTGGTCAAGGGCGGCCACGCGCTGGGCGGGGTCAGCCGAAATGCAGCTTTTGCCGCCACCGGGCATGACGCCCACCCCGGTGGCCTGCAACCCAAGGTCGGCTATCCGCGCGCCCAAAGCACGGAAATGCGCGGGGTCGCCGGTGAAAATAGGCACCTCGACCCCGTCATAGCCGGTTTCTTGCAGCCGCTGCATCTGGGGCAGATGGGCGTCTGTCGGATGGGTGGTCCAAAGCAGGAGGTTGAACCCCAGCTTCACAAGTTGACCCACTGGCCCGATTGGCCAGAGGCGATGATGGCGTCGCAGACCTGATTGGCGGGCAGCGCCTGACGGAAGGTGGGGGCGGCGGGGGTGCCGGTGGTGAGGCCGGTCAGGAAATCGGCCACTTGATGGGTGAACGAATGTTCGTACCCGATGATCAGCCCCGGAACCCACCATTTGCCAAGGTAGGGATGGTCGCCATCGGTGACCAGAATGTTGGTCCAGCCGCGCAGCTGGCCTTCGACCGAGTGGTCAAAGAACTGCAACCGGTTCAGGTCGTGCAGATCCCACGCCAAGGAACCCTTTTCGCCATTGATTTCCAGCGTATAGGCGGCCTTGTGGCCCCTTGCGTAGCGGGTGGATTCGAAAGTGCCCAATGAGCCGTTGGCAAAGCGGGTCAGCACGGCGGCGGCGTCATCGATGCCCACGGGCTGAACCTGCCCCGTTTCGGCATGTTTGCGGGATTTGACGAAGGTTTCGGTCATCGCGGTCAGCGACGAAATCCCGCCGTTGATCCACATCGCGGTGTCAAGGCAATGGGCGAGGAGGTCGCCCGTCACACCGGACCCCGCAGCCTCCACATCCAGCCGCCAAGTGCCAGCGCCGCCTTGGGGGACATCGGGGGAAATCGTCCAATCCTGCAAGAACTTGGCGCGGTAGTGGAAGATTTTCCCCAACCGCCCGCTTTCCACCAGATGCTTGACCAGCATCACGGCAGGCACGCGGCGGTAGTTGTACCAGACCATGTTGGGCACGCCTGCCGCCTCGACCGCGTCGATCATCGGCATGGCTTCGGCGGCGGTGCGGGCCAAAGGTTTCTCGCAGGTCACCATCTTGCCCGCCTTGGCGGCGGCGATGGAGATTTCGGCGTGCAGGTCGTTCGGGACACAGACGTCGATGACGTCGATGTCCTTGGCATCGACCAGCTTGCGCCAGTCGTTTTCAACGCGTTCGTAGCCCCACATCCCCGCGAAACCGCTGGCTTTTTCGGTGTTGCGGGCGGCGACGGCTTTCAGGACCGGGCGGTAGCCGGTGTCGAAGAAGTGGGACACATTGGCCCAGGCATTGGAATGGGCGCGGGCCATGAAGCCATAGCCGACCATGCCGACGTTCAGGGTTTTTGCCATGATATCCTCCTATTCCGTCCAGCCGTGGGCGTCGCGCACGGCGACCATTGCCCCAAGGATCTTGTTCCAGGTGTCTTGCGATTCCATCACGGCATTGGGGAACATGCAGCCGTCCCAGCAGATATGGCGCATCTTCTTGGTCAGCGTATCCCCATCGCGCAGCCAGTAACCGGCGTGTTTGACCACATCCAGACGGCCATTCGGGTCATCAATCCGGCAATGCCGCCCGGTCTTCTCGTGATCACCCGAGCCGAAAGTGGTGCCGTCGTTCTGGGCTACATGGAAATCCAGCGTCCAGGGGCGCAGGGCGTCGGCCACCTGTTTGTAGGCGGCATCAAGGGCGGCCTTGTCGGACCAGTCGTAATCGGCGGGCAGAAGGCGGTCTTTTTCGGCGTTGGCACCCAGAACGAACAGCATGGAATGGGCCATGTCGGCCTGATAGCCGACGACGCCGGGCATGCCGACCATCTCGAGCAGGCGGACGTTTTCGCGCCAGGAATGCATGCCGCCCCAGCAAATCTCACCCTCGGCTACGATGATTTCGCCGTGGTCTTGCGCAATCTTCCCGGCCTCGCGGAAGGTTTCGGCGATCATCTTGGTACCGCCTACCGGGTCCTTGTCCCAATCCCCGACCCCGGTCGAGCTGTCCACGCGGATGCCGCCGGTCGGGCGAATGCCGATTTCGCGCATCTGCTGCCCGATGGCGCAGGCCTTGCGGACTTGGGTCAGGAAACGTGCCCGGTCATCGGCGCTGCCCATTGCGGACCCACCCCCGGCCCCGCCCCAGATGGGCGCGACAAAGGAGCCGACCTTCAACCCATAGCTGGCGATATGGTCCGACATGCGCCGCACTTCGCCTGCATCGGCGTCGATGGAAAAATGGGGGGCGGTGATGAACAGGTCGATCCCGTCAAATTTCTGATCCCCGGCGCGGGCATTCGCGGTCAGCTTCAACAGCGTGTCCAAGGCGATGATCGGTTCAGAATCGGGTGCGCCCTTGCCCACGATGCCCGGCCATGCGGCGTTGTGAAGCTTGGGGTAACTGTTGGTTGTGGTCGCCATAATGCCCTCCCCGGCAAACGTGCTGGCTGATGTGCGGGCGGTGCTTGGGGCCGCCTTTCGCCTGATCTGCTGGACCCATTAAGAACAACTGCTTGCCCTGCGTCCAGCCATATTGCGGGACTTCGTGCTCGATTTGGCAACAGGATGGGGCGGGTTGCAGGAAAGCATTGTGTTCCCCGGGCGGGTTGTCGTGTAATGCAGGGGCATGGCGATTTCGCCCAGACCTGCGGGGGCCCCTTGATGACCGAACATGTTGACACGCTGATCATTGGCGGCGGGCAGGCGGGCCTTGCGATGAGCGCGCATCTGCGCGAGCGGGGGCTGCCCCATCTGGTGATTGAACGCCACCGGATTGCCGAGCGTTGGCGGTCCGAGCGGTGGGATTCGCTGGTGGCCAATGGCCCGGCCTGGCATGACCGCTTTCCTGCGCTGGAGTTTGACGACATCGACCCCGACAGCTTTGCCCCGCGCGACCGGATCGTGCAGTATTTCGAAACCTTCGCGGCCCAGATCGACGCGCCGGTGCGCAGCGGGGTCGAGGTGACCGAACTGGTGCAGGCTGGTACCGGATTTCGCGCCCAGACGGCAGGTGGGGTGATCGAGGCGGCGCAGGTTGTGGTGGCAACCGGGCCGTTTCAGAAGCCTGTGATGCCCGGTCTGGTTCCGCCCGAGGCGGGGCTGACCCAGATGCATTCCAACGCCTATCGCAACCCCGGCCAACTGCCCGCAGGGGCGGTGCTGGTGGTGGGGGCGGGGTCGTCTGGGGTGCAGATTGCCGATGAATTGCAGCGGTCTGGGCGGCAGGTTTATCTGTCGGTCGGGCCGCATGACCGGCCGCCGCGCGCCTATCGGGGGCGGGATTTCGTGTGGTGGCTGGGGGTTTTGGGCCTGTGGGATGCCAAGGCCCGCACACCGGGGATGGAGCATGTGACGATTGCCGTCAGCGGGGCGCGGGGCGGCCACACGGTCGATTTCAGGGAATTGGCGGCGGGTGGGATTACCCTTTTGGGGCGGGCAAACAGCTATGCCGGGGGGGTGATGGGGTTCCAGCCTGATCTGACCCATAACATCGCCTTTGGCGACGCCAATTACCTGTCGGTGCTGGACACGGCTGATGCCTATGCGGCGAAAGCCGGGCTGGACCTGCCGCTGGACCCCGAGGCGCGGCGCTTTGGCCCGAACCCCGATTGCGTGACAAACCCGGTGCTGTCGTTGGATCTGGCCGGGGCGGGGGTGACGTCGATCATCTGGGCCACGGGGTTTGTGGTGGATTATGGCTGGCTGAAGGTCGACACCTTTGACGACAAGGGTCGCCCCCGGCATGACCGGGGGGTGGCGGCGGTGCCGGGTTTGTATTTTCTGGGGCTGCCGTGGCTGTCACGCCGGGCCTCGCCCTTCATCTGGGGGGCATGGCATGATGCGGCTTATCTGGCCGGGCATATTGCGGGGCAAAAGGGGTGATCGGAATGGACAGTGATCTGCGCGGGCGTTTCATCGAGGGGATGAGCCGGGCTGCCACCTTTGTGGCCGTGGCCACCACGGATGGCGAAGGGGGGCGGTTCGGCATGACGGTCAGTTCGATGACCTCGGTCTCCGCCGATGGCGAGCAGCCGTCGCTGCTGGCCTGTCTGAATTTTCAGCACCCGGCGGCGACGGCGATCCTGAAGAACCGCGCGTTTTGCGCCAACCTTTTGCACGAAGGCCAGCAAGGCGTGTCCGACCTGTTTGCCGGGCGGATCAAGCCTGCGCCGGTGTCGCGGTTCGATGCGGTGGATTGGCAGCCCGGTCCGGCAGGGCAGCCCATTCTGACCGGGGCAAGTGCGAATTTCGAATGCCGGTTGGCGACGGCCCTGCTGTGGGAAACCCATTACATCATTGTGGGGCAGGTCACGTCTGTCTGGCTGTCGGATGCGCCGTCGGCCTTGCTGTACGGCCAACGCGCCTATCGGCGGGCGGTGCATCTGGTGTCAGAGGAGTGATCACCGCGCTGCACCGGCCTGCGAGCGCACCCGCTGACCCCGCAGGAAGGTGACCAGATCGGCCGAGGCCATCGGGCGGGCAAGCGCATAGCCTTGAAGCTCGTCACAGCCGATGTCTTGCAACATCTTGATCTGCCAGTCGGTTTCAACCCCCTCGGCGGTGATGGAAATGCCCAGGACATGGCCGATTTCGACGATGGATTTCAGCAGCTGCGCCTTGGTCCCGGAGGCCGCCATATGTTCGACCAGCGCCTTGTCGATTTTCAACCGGTCCGGCTTCAGCCGCAGCAGGCTGACGATCGAGGCATGGCCGGTGCCGAAATCATCCACCTCAATCTCCAACCCCGCCGCGCGGGCGGCCAGGATATTGTCGGACACGACATCAACCTGATCGTCCAGAAAGTTGGATTCCAGCAGTTCCAGGGACAGTTTGCCCGGCAGCGGCCCCAGACTGGCCAGTTCGCGCGACAGGTTGGGGTCGCGCAAGCGCGATTTTGACAGGTTGACCGACAAGCGGGGCACAAAGATGCCCTGCGCGGCCCAGTTGCGGAAATCATTCACCGATTTGCGCAGGACCATCCGGTCAATCATGGCCAGCACATTCAGATCCTCGGCCGTCGCCAGAAAGTCCGGGGGGTTGAGGATGCCCAGATTGGGGTTCGCCCAGCGCACCAGCGCCTCGACCCCGGTGATGGAAAGGGAACGGGCGCAGAACTGGGGCTGATAGACGCAAAAGAATTCGTCCCGTTCGATGCCAGCCAGAATTTCATCCGACTTCTGCTTGTTCGCCATCGCCTGCGTGCGCATGGTATCGCGAAAGAAGCAGAACCGCCCCCGCCCTTCGTGCTTGGCGCGGTACAGCGCCAGATCGGCGTTTACGAACAATGATTTGCCATCGTCGCCCAGCCCCTCGGCCACGGCGATTCCGATGCTGATGCCATAGCGGCAAATGTTGCCCTGATAGCGGATGGGTTGCGACGCGCGCATGATCAGCCGTTCAGCCATCAGGCTGAGGGTGGCCTCGCTGGGGGCGTCAGGGATGAAGATGGCAAATTCATCGCCACCAACCCGGGCCACCAGCGCCCCTTCGCTGGCGCAGTCGCGCAGGATGCCAGCAATGGTTTGCAGCACAAAATCGCCGCCATCATGGCCAAAGACATCGTTGATCTGCTTGAAACGGTCCAGATCGATGTGAAGAATGGCCGAGCGGCGGGTTTGTGCCGCGGTCTGGGTGTTGAAGTCGCGCTGAACGGCATCGAACTTGCGGCGGTTTGGCAGGCCCGTCAGCGTGTCATGCAGGGCGTTATGCTCCATCTCGGCGCGGGCGGCTTCAAGTTCGGCATTGCGTACGGCGGCAAGGCGGTTGGCGGTTTCCAATGCGACCGAACGTTCATGATCTTCGGTCGCATCCCAGTTGATGCCCACCAGAATGGGCTCGCCGATCAGGTCTTCCTGATAGCTGACACGGCTGTGGATGAAGCGCACTGCGCCATCGGTGCGCACGATGCGGTAGCTGAGGTCATAGTCGGCCTTCCGCTCCAGCGCCTCTTGGGCAATCTTGATGGCGTCTGCGTAGTCATCCGGATGCAGCGCGTTTTCCCAGACCATGCGAGGGACGGGGGTGTCATCCTCGGGCAGGCCATAGATGCTGCGCAACCGCATGTCCCATTCGATGCTGTCATGGGCAAAGTCATAGTGCCAGACGCCGATCTGCACCGAGGACAGGGCCAGCGCCAACCGGCGGGACACGATCTTGACCTGATCTTCGGAGGCCTTGATGCGGGTGATGTCAGTGTCGGTGCCGACAAACCGGTAGGGTTTGCCGCTGCTGTCCCAGGCGACGGGCCGGCCGCGGCACATGATCCACATCCAGTGGCCATCGGCGTGGCGTTCGCGGTATTCGTAATTCACCTCTGCCAACTCGCCGGCGTTCAGGCGGTTGGTCTGGTCCTGTGCCAGATCGCGGTCATCGGGGTGGATGCTGTCCAGCCATTCCTCATCGGTGGTGGTCGGGTCCACGCCGGGTTGCAGGCCCCTGATCACATGCCAGGTGTCGGAATGGTCACGGCGGCCTGTCCGGACATCGTAATCCCAAACACCCTGACCGGCGCTGTCCAGCGCCTCTTTCCAGAACGAATTGCCCAAGGACCCATGCTTCATCATCGCCCCGATTATTCAGGATGAGATGTGAATGCGCAACGATTTGGCAAGCGGTTCTTGTCGTTTAAGTGGTCAGGGTTTCAGTTATGCAACCATAGGGCGTTTATCGTGGCAGTTTTGGCGCAATTTGCCCCGGTTTGGGCCTCAGGCAAGCGGCGGCAAGTCGTACCAATCGCCCTTGGACTGTTCCCACAGGTTTCGGATGATGCGCTTGCCCGTGGGCCCGTCGATCACCCCGGCCGACACCATCAGCTTGTCTGATCCCAGGTTATCCTTGAACAGGCGTGATCCGCAGACAGTGCAGAACCCGCGTTTGGCCTTGTCGGAACTGGCGTACCAATGCAGCGTGGCGTCCTGTTCGAACTGCACGCCGCCGCGCGGGGCGGCCAGCATGGCGTTGTAATTGCCATGCATCTTGCGGCAATCCTCGCAGTGGCAGGCCACGACGCCGCCGCTGTCTGCCGGAATGGTAAAGGCCACGCCGCCACAGTGGCAGCGGCCATGAAGTCGTTCGGTCATCTCACTCTCCCTTTGTGGTCACGCTCAGCGCCCAGTTCCGGCCCATGCCGCGCAAGACGGCCTGATTGATCCATACCATTGCAAGGGGTTCCAGGATCCTAGCCCGGATCAGCATTCCGGCATCCAGCGGCGCAAAGCCCAGATCGGTCAGCAACCCAGCCACGGCGGTTTTGGCGGCGGGGTCATCGCCTGCAATGAACATCACGGGGCGGGCGGGCATCTGGGCGGCGTTTGCCATCACCTCGGCCCCGACCTGGTTCAGGGTCTTGACCACGTGGGCACCGGGCAGCCAACCGGCTACCATCTCGCCGCCGCTGGTGGTGTGGCCAACCAACAGGCCCAGCACGCCGTCCACCATGCCGATCGGGTTGATGCAGTCGATCACGATCTTGCCCGTCAGGTCGCCCAAGCCCTTGACCGCCGCTTCCGCCGCGCGCCACGGCAGGGCGAGGATGATAACCTCGGCCTCCGCTGCCGCTGCTGCGGGGCTGGCCAGTGCAGCCCCGGTCGCGGCGGCCAGTTCGCTGGCCTTGGCGGCATCGCGGACGCCAAGGGTCAGGGCATGGCCCTTGGCCGCCAGCCCTTGGGCCAAAGCGCCGCCGACGTTGCCCGCGCCGATGATGGCAATCTGCATGGCAATCTCCTTGATGTTCCGGTTTCCAGAAGGGTATGACCGGCAGGACATAATAGAAAATGAAATCCCGTCATGACTGATTTCAGCCAAAGTGAACTGCGTCGCCTCGACCTGACCTTGCTGCTGGTGTTTCTGGGCCTGCTGCGGCACCGCAAGGCCACCGATGTGGCGGCGGAACTGGGGTTGACGCAATCGGGGGTCAGTCAGGCGCTGAAACGGCTGCGCGACATCTTTGGCGACCCGCTGTTTCTGCGCCGTCCGCATGGGATGGACCCGACCGCAACCGCGCTGGCGTTGGAGGCACCCGTGGCAGCGGCGGTTGAGGCGTTGCGGTCCGCGCTGGGCCGGGTGCGTCGGTTCGATCCGGCCAGCACCGAAGGGGTGATCCGGATTGCCGCGATGGATTCGCAGCAGGCTGTCGTGATCCCGCCCTTGGCCGCGCATCTGGGGCGGTTGGCACCGGGGTTGCGGTTGGCGGTGTTGCCGCTGGGCCGGGCGGCGGCGGTTGCGGCGCTGAATGGGGCGCGGGTTGATCTGGCCTTGGGGTTCTTCTGGAACCTGCCCGACACGATCCTGTCAGAACCGCTGTATGACGAGGGGTACCGGGTGGTTGGGCGCAAGGCGGTGCTGCCGAATGCGCCGGACCTGACGCTGGCCGATTATCTGGCGGCGGATCATGTTCTGGTGTCGCAGGATGGCGATCTGCAGGGGATTGTCGATCAGGCGCTGGCCGCACAGGGCCAGACCCGGCGGGTGATTCTGGCGCTGTCGGCATTCCTGCCGGCACTGGCGGCGGTACAGGCGACCGGGGCGCTGGCCACCTTGCCCTCGCTGGTGGCCACGACCTTTGCCCCGGCGGTTGGGGTGGTCACGGCCACCCCGCCGCTGGCCATTCGCGGCTTTACCGTCGCCACCCTGTGGCACCGCCGCAGCGATGGTGACCCAAGGCTGGGGTGGCTGCGGGCGCAATTGCAGGCGGTTGTGCGGCCCTAAACCGGCATCGCCTCACGCGGGATGACCGCGCCATGGTGGCCGATCACGGCTGTGGCCAGCCGGTGGCCAGCCGCCGCTGCGCTCAGCGGGTCCGCCCCCTGCAACCGGGCCGCCAGATAACCCGCGTTGAAACTGTCGCCCGCGCCAGAGGTGTCAACCACATGGTCAGCCCTGGGCATTGCGGTCTGCACCGACTGACCGCCCCAAGACACCAATGGCCCCGCAGCGCCGTTCTTCAACACCACTTCGGCGGGGCCAAGGTCCAGGATCCGCTGCGCCACCTGAGTGGGTGTCTGGCCGAGGTAGAGGCGTTCTTCGTCGTCATAGGACGGCAGGGCAAGGCTGGTCGCTTGCCACATGGCGGCAAAACTGTCCTGCGCCGTCATCAGATCGGGCCACAGGCGGGGGCGGTGGTTGGTGTCGAAGACGATGGTTTTGCCCGCCGCCTTCAAGGTCTTGGCGGTGGCGGTCAGGTTGGCCCGCACCTCGGGCGGCAGGATGGCAAGGGTGATGCCGGACAGATAGAGGACGTCAAACGCCTCAAGGTCCGCCAAAGCGGCCCCAACACCGGAAAACAGCGTCTTGGCGGCGGATGAGTCGCGCCAATAGCGGAAAGACCGCTCCCCCTGCGGATCGGTTTCAATGGCGTACAGGCCGGGGACGCGGGTGTCATGCCGCCCGATCAGGTTGCAGTCGACGCCCTCCCCCTCGAACCGCTGGATCATGCGGGAGGAGAAGGCATCGGTGCCCAGATTGGTGACATAGGCCACATCGCAGCCAAGCCGGGCAAGGTAGATGGCCGTGTTCAGCGTGTCGCCCGCAAAGCCGATCCGGGCCGTGCCGGTATCAAGGTCGATCTGGTTCAACTCGATCATGCATTCGCCGATGCAGGCGATCTTGGGGCGGGTCATTTGCCGCGCCCCTGCCCGTCATGGCTGACAAGAAGGCCATAGGTTTCGGGGCGGCGGTCGCGCCATGTGCCCCAGCTTTGGCGGAAGGTGCGGGTGGCATCCAGGTCGATGGTGGCGGTCACGAAGGTTTCATCCGTCCGGTTCGCGCAGGCCAGCATGGCGCCGGTATGATCGGCGATGAAGGAGGAGCCGTAGAAGGTCATCTCCAGATTGGGTCCGCGTTCCAGGCCGACGCGGTTTGAGGCCACGACGGGCACCATATTGGCCGCTGCATGGCCCTGCATGGTGCGCTGCCAATGGGCCGCGCTGTCAAAATCGGGTTGTCCGGGTTCGGAACCGATGGCGGTGGGGAACAACAGCACCTCGGCCCCCTGCAGGGCCAGGGCGCGGGCGGTTTCGGGGAACCATTGGTCCCAGCAGATGCCCGCCCCGATGCGGGCAAAGCGGGTGTCAAAAACCCGGAACCCGGTGTCGCCGGGGGTGAAATAGAACTTCTCCTCATAGCCAATGGAATGGGGGATATGGGTCTTGCGGTAGATGCCAAGGGTCGTGCCATCGGCGTCAATCATGGCAAGGGTGTTGAAGAAGGTGTTCCCCGCAGCCTCGTAAAAACTGATCGGCAGCACCACGCCCAAGCGGGCGGCAAGGGTGGAAAAATGCTGCACGGCGCGGTCGGTGTGCAGGGGCCGGGCAAGGGCCTGATGGCGGGCGTCTTTTTCGATGCAGAAATAGGGGGTCTGGAACAGTTCCTGCAACAGGATGATCTGCGCGCCCGCCTCGGCGGCGCGGGTCACCAACCCCTCGGCCCTGTGGATGTTGTCATCCAGATCCCATGAACAGGCCATCTGCGTGGCGGCCAAGGTTACGATTGCCATAAGGCGTTCCTTTCGGGTCTTGCAGGGCGGCTTTGTGCGCACCATCCGTGGCAATCGGGCGCGGGTCAAGCCCGGGACAATAGTTGATGCCCACCCTTGCCCTGCCCTGCCAACAGGGCATAGGTAGGGCGCATGATCCATTCCCTGCTTGACCTTGCCCCCGTGTCCGAGGGCCAGACGGCCGCAAATGCCCTTGCCAACACCCTTGACCTTGCCCGCCATGCCGAGGCCTTGGGCTATCACCGGTACTGGCTGGCCGAACACCACAACATGCCCGGCATTGCCAGTGCGGCCACGTCGGTGGTGATTGGCCATGTCGCGGCGGGCACCAGCACCATCCGGGTGGGCGCGGGCGGCATCATGCTGTCCAACCACGCGCCGCTGGTGATTGCCGAACAGTTCGGCACGCTGGCCACGCTGTTCCCGGGGCGCATTGACCTCGGACTTGGCCGGGCACCGGGCACCGACATGGCAACCGCCCGCGCCCTGCGCCGCAACATGACAAATACCGACCAGTTCCCCAACGATGTGGTTGAATTGTTGAACTATATGGGCCCCGTTGACGAAAGCGCCCGGGTCCGCGCCTTTCCGGGGCAGGACACCAATGTGCCGGTGTGGATCCTGGGGTCCAGCCTTTATGGCGCGCAACTGGCCGCCTACCTGGGCCTGCCCTATGCCTTTGCCAGCCATTTCGCCCCGGCCCTGCTGGAGGATGCTGCCGACACCTATCGCAGCACCTTTCGCGCCTCAAAATGGTTGGACGCGCCCTATTTCATGATGGCCGCGGGCCTGTGCGCCGCCGAGACGGATGCCGAGGCCGAATATCTGCGGTCATCGCAGGTGCTGGCCTTTGCCCGCCTGCGCAGCGGTCGCCCCGGCAGGTTGCCGCCGCCGCAGCATGACCTGACCGAAGTGTCAGCATTGGACCGGCAAGGCGTCGAAGAAGCGCTGTCTTGCGCTGCCGTCGGCTCCAAGGCGACGGTCCGTGACCAGTTGGCCGCCTTGATCGCCCGCTTCAAGCCGGATGAGATGCTGTTGACCGGCATGATCCACGACCACGCTGCCCGCCTGCACAGCTTTACCCTTGGCGCGCAGGCGATGCGGGAACTGGCCTAGCGGCGAAATACCTGTCGACAGGACGGCGTGGTGCTGCCTAGGGTTGCTTTTCGCAAGGAGCCTTTGAGATGGCAAACATCACCGGCACGGCCAATCCCGAGATTCTGACCGGCACCGCCCTGTCCGACCTGATCGAAGGGCTGGCCAGCGACGATGTGCTGTATGGATTTGACGGCAACGACAGCCTGCTGGGCGATGTGGGCGACGACATCCTGTACGGCGGGTCGGGCGATGACACCATGGACGGCGGCGCGGGTGAGGATTTGTTCTATGGCCAATCCGGTCTGGACACTGTCACCTATGCCTCGGCGCTGGCCGCGCTGACGCTGAACATGGCCGACAACAGCCTGTCCACCGGCGATGCGGCGGGTGACTTCTATCTGTCCATCGAAAACTTTCTGCTGAGCCGCTTTGACGATACCTTTGTCGGCAGCGACTTTGCCAATCAGGCCAGCGGCGGCGATGGCAATGACCTGTTGCAGGGCTTTGGCGGCAATGACCGGCTGTTTGGCGATGCGGGCGATGACACGCTGGACGGCGGACAAGGGGCCGATGTGCTGACCGGTGGGGCAGGGGTGGACCGGGCGTCCTATGCCTCCTCCACCGCAGCGATCACGATCGACTTTCTGGAGGCGGCCAATACCACGGGCGATGCGCGGCTTGACACTTTCAACAGCATCGAAGCGGTGCTGCTGACCCGCTTTGATGACACTGCCGTGCTGTCGTCCACCTTCCGCAGAGCCTTGGGCGGGGATGGCAATGACACGATCCTTGGCGGCACCGGGCGCGACACCGTGGTGGGCGGCAATGGTAATGACAGCCTGTCGGGCGATGCGGCCAACGACCTTTTGCAGGGCGACGGCGGGTTTGATCTGCTGGATGGCGGCACGGGTGATGACACGCAGATGGGCGGCGCCGGCAATGACACGCTGTTCGGCAGCGCGGGTGCCGATGTGCTGGATGGCGGTGAAGGGCGCGATACCTTGCTGTATTTCGGCGCCATGACACTGGACATGGGCACGCCTGCCAACAACACCGGCGCGGCCAAGGGCGACACCCTGACCAGCATCGAACGTGTGGACTTCGGAGGGCCGGGGGCCGTTCGCTATGTCGGCGGCAGCGTTGCCATGACCGTGACGGCAGGCGGGGCCGATGTCGCGGCCGTGGCCGGCAGCGGGGCCGAGGGCTTTGTCGTCAGTGCGGGCAGCATGGCCGTGACTTACGCCCAAACGCCTGCCACGGGCGTATCCTTCAGCGTTGTGGCCAACATCCTGACCGGCACACGCGGCGCTTTGGGTGACAAGCTGGTCGGGGTCGGCAGTGTGACCCTGACTGGCCGCAACGATGTGTTTGATCTGAGCGGTTTTGTCGGGTTCAACCCTGTTATCAGCGCATTGAATGCGGGCGGCGGGGATGATCAGCTGACACTGAATCAAACCGGGACAGGGGTGGTCGATACCGGCTCTGGCAATGACACCGTGGCAGGGCGCATGGGCGATGGCAGCCTGACCTTGGGTGGCGGAAATGACCGGGTGGATATGGCGGTGCTGGGATCTGGGGTGCAGATCAAGCCCTTGGTGGTGTCGGGCGGTGCCGGGGTGGATAACATCACCATCGTCACGACCCGCGCGCTGCTGACCGTGACGGGCGACGCCGGGGATGACAAGATCGACCTGTCCGACACGCTGGAGTTTGGCAATTACACCGTGGATGGTGGCGAGGGCAGTGACACGATCACCACCCTGTCCGGCCTTGCCTCGGTTCTGGGGGGCCTTGGGGATGATACGCTGACCGTCACTGCCATGAACTTTGCCGATCTGGTTTCGGGTGGCGAGGGCAATGACACCCTGGTGGTTTCTGCGCTGGCAGGCTTTGCCCAAGGCGACGATGGCAATGACAACATCACCTTTCACCTGCTGATCAGCGGTGCGGGAACCGCCGTGCTGGACGGCGGCAGCGGGGATGATGTGCTGACCGTCACAGGCGAGTTTGCGTTTGGATCATCCTTTCCCGGCAATCAGGCCGTGTTGCGCGGGGGCGAGGGCGACGACACGCTTGTCGACCAAACCCCGCTCACCGACCTGAGCGAGGCGTTTGTGTTCACAAAGTTCGCTTTCACCAGTGGCTGGGGTGATGACACTGTCACAGGCTTTACCGACGGCGATGACCTGATCCGGTTTGAGGCCACTGCGGGCGCGGGGCTGGACGATTTCGCCGACCTGACGATCAGCGGCGATGCGACGCAGACGCTGATCACCTTCGGCCTGGATACGATCCTGCTGGACGGGTTGGATGTGGCGCTGTTCAGCGCTGCGGATGTGGAGTTCGTCTGACCCTGGTCGCCGGGGCCGATTTGTTTTCCCGGCCCGACCATAGCCACCCAAGGCCCGGAAAAAAATATTGCCCTTGTCTTTCCTTTCCGCGACGGAAAAGGAACGGTCCTACGTTCAAACTCCAAAGGCAACCGAAGGTATCATCATGGTCAAAGGCTATTCCCGTACTCAGATCGCGCTGCATTGGGCGGTGGCGGTGCTGATCCTGTTTCAACTGATCTTCGGCGAAGAGATGGGTGTGGCTTGGGACGCCGTCGAGGATGGTCTTGCCCCGAACATGACGCTGACGGTCTGGGCCCATATCATCGCAGGCAGCGCGGTGCTGGCGCTGGTCGTCTGGCGGCTGGCCCTGCGTCTGACGCGCGGCGTGCCTGCGGCCCCGGCCGGCGAAAGTGCAGCGGTGCGGATGGCGGGGCATGCGGGACATATCGGATTTTATATCCTGATGCTGGGCGCGCCGATCACCGGGCTTTTGGCATGGTATGGCGGCATCACCGATCTGGCCGAGGTGCATGAACTGGCCAAGCCCGCGCTGATCATCCTGATCGTGGTCCATATCGCGGCGGCGTTCTATCACCATTTCATCGTCAAGGATGGCTTGCTGAACCGGATGCGCAAACCGCTGGATTGACCCGGCGTTACGCGTCGAGAAAGGCGCGCACTGTCTCCTCAAACTCACGCGGTTTGTCGGCATGCAGCCAATGCCCCGCCCCGATCAGCTTGGCAAAGCGGGCGGAGGGGAACAGGGCGCGGATCGTGTCGCGGTACTCGGGCTTGATGTAATGACTGTCGGCCCCCGCTAGAAACAGCGTGGGGCCGTCAAACCGGCCCGTAGTGCCGGGCCACCCCACAATCCCCGGCATTTCGGCCTGCAACACATCCAGGTTCAGCCGCCATTCCGCCGGGCTGGCCTTCAGGTCCAGTGATTGCAGGAAAAAGGCGCGCAAGGCAGGATCGGCGATGGTGGCCGACAGGCGGCTGTCCGCTTTGCTTCGGCTGGTCAGATCGGTCAGGTCCAGCGCGCGCATGGCGGTGATGTGGGGCGTCTGGTCATGGGAATAGGCCACAGGCGCGATATCGGCCACGACCAGACGCCGCACCAAGGCACCTTCGGTCAGCGCCAGTTGCATCGCGGCCTTGCCCCCCATCGAATGGCCCAGCACATCCACCCTGCCACCATGCGCGCGGATCACCTCGGCCAGATCGGTGGCCATGTCGGGATAGCTTTGCGTCGCCGCACGCGGGCTGGTGCCATGGTTGCGCATGTCGACGGCAATCACATCCCGCCGGTCCGCCAGACGCCGCGCAATGACGCCCCAATTCCGGCCAGACCCGAACAGGCCATGCGCGATCAGCAGGGGGGGTTGGCTGACCCCGTTCTGGGCCGGGTGAAGGATCGTGGTCAGCATCGGCAACATCCCTGTTGTTCACGGCAGTTGAAGCCCGCGCCGCCGCTGCTTACAAGGGCATAACTGGGAGATGCGCATGAGTTTGGCGACCGTGAAACAAATGGCTGACCGGGTTGATCAGCTGCTGGAAGAGCGGTTGCACCTGAAGGGCGGCACGTTGGACGACAAGCTGCGCCGCGCTGGCCGCAGGCTGCCCCGCCCGGTGCGCGATGCGGGGGCTGCCTTGGCGACGGCGGTGATGATGATGCAAAGCCCCAAACTGATGCGTCAGGTCGACGACGCGACGGTTGCTGTGGCCTATGACATATGCGTGCGCCATCTGACCGCGATCAGCCCGAGTGCGGCGCGCGTCGGGTTGATCCTGAACATTGCCGCCTCCATCGCGTTTTCGCTGCTGGTGGTCGCGGTGCTGCTGGTCGGTGTCCTTTACTGGCGCGGGTTCATCTGACCGGTGCCGCGCGTCACCGGGATATCACCACACGTTCGCGCCGCAGGGTCGGTGCCGGGTCCAGATGTTCGCGGGCAAAGCGGTGGCCATCGTGCACCGCATGGGCAATCAGACCGGGCGCACGGGCATCGCCGATACGGCGCAGGGTGGTCAGGCCTTGGTCGTGCAGGTCCAGCCACAGCCCGTCCTGTGGCTCGCGTGAGGTGACGGGGATGAAACCGCCGCAGGGGATGTCGCGGGTTTGGCCGGAGTAGACACTGGTCAGGCGGGCGCTGTCTGGCCCAAGGGCCGAGACTGTGGTGGCCGTGACGATCGTGACGCCACGCGCGATCATCCGCGCCTGCAGGCCCGCCTGTTCCACCGTGTACCCCGCCCATTCGGCCACGCTGCCCGCCGGGGTGACATAGGTGACGGCCAGCCCTTCGCTCGCCAGCAGGTCGGACAGACCGGCGGCCATGTGATAGCCCTCATCATCAAACACCACCACCGGACCCTGGGGCCGTGCGCCGCGCAGAACCTGATCGGGGGTGAGGGTGCGCGGGTCCTCATAGCTGGCCACCCCGCCCGGATGGCTGCGCCCGCGCCCATCGCGCCGCCACAGGCTGCCGGTGGCGATCATCACATGGGCAGCATCGGTCGCCAGAACATCGGCCACAGACATCGGGCTGCCCGGAAACACCTGCACATTCGGCAGCTTGGACAGTTGGTGCAGCCGCCAATCGCGCACGCGCGCCCATTCGGACAGGCCCGGCAAACGCGCCTCCAGCGTCACGCGGCCGCCGGGTTCCCCTGCCTCGGCCAGCAGAACCTGCGCGCCCCGGCGGCCAAGGGTCAACGCCGCCTCCAGCCCCGCTGGCCCGGCCCCCACGATCAGCACCGGGTCACTGCTATGCAGCGCTGGCACCCGTTCAGGATGCCAGCCACGCCGCCACTCTTCCCCCATCGTGGGGTTCTGGGTGCAGCGGATCGGGGCGCCCAAACCGTCATGCGCATAGCAGATGTTGCAGCCGATGCATTCGCGGATGTCGTCCAGAGCGCCCTCGCGGATTTTCGCTGGCAGGAACGGGTCGGCAATTGAGGGGCGGGCGGCACCGACAAAATCAATCACCCCGCGTCGCACTTGGGACAGCATCGTTTCAGGGCTGGTAAAGCGGCCAACCGACACCACAGGCTTGCCCGTGGCCGCCTTGACATGGGCGATATGCGCCTCTAGCGACGCCTCCTTTATGAAGCGCGATCCGCCCATTTCATGCGAATAATCCGGCACCGTCACGTCGAACACATCCACCAGATGGGCGATCTGGGCCAGGAATGCGGCCCGTTCCTCGTGACCCGAGCCATCTTCGGCGGTGACTTCGATCCGTATCGCCAGGGCCATGCGGTCGCCCACGGCGGCGCGGGTATCCTCCAGCAGTTCCCGCACCAGACGGGTGCGGTTCAGGAAACTGCCGCCATAATCATCCCGGCGCGGGTTTATCGCGGGGTCCAGGAATTGCGACAACAGATAAGTGTGGGCGGCATAGACATAGACCACATCAAACCCCGCCGCCTGCGCCCGAAGTGCTGCATCCCGGTGCCAGCGGCGCAGGTCGGCAATGTCGGCGCGGTCCATCCGCTGGCTTTGCCAGGGCACGTTTTCCGCCATCAGGCTTTCGGGGCCAAGCGGCGCCTCACGCGACAGGACATTGCCCGACCGAAAGCCGCCATGCCACAACTCGACCCCCGCCAGTGCCCCGTGCCCCTTCACCGCGTCGGCCATCGCCGCCATGTTGGCCGTGTCGCCATCGTCCCAA
>CAMDHB010000018.1 GCA_945897655.1 Pseudorhodobacter antarcticus | reverse complement strand
TTCGCGGTAGCGGTGGTTTACGGTCACCAGACATTCGTTCTGATCAAACAGGACAAAGCCGTCGGGCAGGGCATTGACCGCCGCTTCCAGCGTGGCGCGAGCATTGGCGGCGTCTTGTGCGGCAAGGCGCAGGGAATCGGCCTGAAGGCGGCGTTCGGTGACATCAGATTCAACGGCCATGAAGCCTTGCAACTGGCCAGAAATGTCGCGAAGGGGCTGCACATCCAGCGACACCCAATAGTGACGCCCCGTGCGGGAGCGGTTCAGGATTTCGGCCTGAACGGCCTCGCCCTTGTCAAGGGCGGTTCGCAGAAGGGCGACGGTGTCGGGGTCGGTCTGGTCGCATTGCAGGAAACTGGCGGCATTGCGCCCCCTCACCTCGTCCAGACGCCAGCCCGTGGTACGCTCAAAAGCGTCGTTCACCCATTCGATGCGACGGGCAGCATCTGTGACGACAACCAGGTTGGTGGTGCGCCGGGCGATTTCGGACAGGCGTTCGATTTCGGCGGTTTGTTCGCGGGCCAGGGTGACGTCGCGCAGAACGAAGAGGTAGCCCTGATCGCTCAAGGCAGAGGCGGAAAGTTGCCACCAGCGTTCCCAATCCCCGACGAGTTTAAAGGGAAAGTTGCGTGGTTCGGGACGGTGCCCGGCGTCGATTTCGGCGATGACCTTGCGGCCCTCTGCGGCAAGGTCGGGGGGCAGCACCTCTTCCAGGGTACGGCCGACAAAGGCGGCAGCAAGGCCATCAGGGACAAGGATTGCGCCGGAGTGCCAGTTGCTGAACCGGCCGGACCGGTCAAGTTCGACCACAAGATCGGGCATGGCAGACAGGACGGACATAAGTTGCGCGCGTTGTTCGGCGATGCCTGCGTTGGCGGCGGCCAGGGCCAGTTCGGTATCGCGCCGTCCCAGGACGGAGGTGATGACCTTGGCGACCGAACGGATCAGGTGCACTTCGCCTGGAAGAAAGGTGCGTTGGCTGTGGACGGCATCATAGCCGACAAAGCCCTGAAAGGTGCCGTCCTGAATCATCGGCACGACCAGAAGGGAGCGAATTCCCTGTTCCATCAGGATGTGCTTTTCGGGGGCGCTGGCGGGCAGGGCGGGCACGTCGGGGATCAGAACCTCTTGTCCCGCAGCAAAGCTGTCGCGCCAATGGGCGAACAGGTTGACCGGGATTTCCTGCAACAGGCCACGCATGGGGTCGATGCCCGCGGCGCACCATTCGTGGGTGTTGTCGACGAAATCGCCATCGGGGCGCAGGCGAAAGACATAGGCCCGGTCGGTGCGGGTCACATTGCCCATGCGGGCAAGGGCGGCATCAATGGCCGCATCCGCTTGGGGGAGGGGCGCGCTGAGGAGGTTGCCCAAGATGACGACAACCTCGCCTTGCATGTCGGTCAGGCGGGAAAAGGCGCGGTGGACGGCTTCGAGCGGGGCATCCAGGGCGCCGGAGGGGGCTGCATCCACTTGCCGCCCCTCGATCAGCGACACCAAAAGCGCATTGCGTCGGGCCTCACGCAGGGCGATCAGGCTTTGTCCGGTCAGGGTGGCGACGCGTTGCAGAAGGCGCAGGTCGGCTTTGGTAAAATACCCCTGCTGCTGGTGGGCGAGCAACAGCGCGCTGGCCTTTTCGCCGGGGATCGCGAGGGGGGCAAGAATGACTGAAGCGAAGCTTGCCGCGTGACCGGGCAAGGTTCGGCCTTCGGCAAGGGCTGCAAACCCGGCAAGGTGGCGCGGACGGTTCAGCAGGCTGGTTGGAAGGGGCAGGGAAAGGCCGGCATGGTCGGCGCATGCGGCGGCCACAAGGTGCAGGTCACTGTCGCCGGCCTGCACAAAACAGGCGTCAAAGATGGCAAAATCGCGTCGCAGCACGTCAAGCAGGGCTTGCATCGCCTCGGTCGCGCCGGATTTGCCGGACAGGGCTGTCAACGCCTCGGACAGGATGGAGCGTTCGCGCAGGGCTGCGGCCTCGCGCAGGCGAATGGCCTCGGTTTCGGAGAGGGCCAGGCGAACGGCTTCGGATTCCCGGATCAGGCGCTGGTTTGCAGTATAGAGTTCGCGACTTTTGGCTTCCAGCAAGGCCTCGGCTTCGGTACGTGCCTTGCGTTCGCGTTCATAGCGCGCCCGGGAGACAGTTGCGTCGCCCGACGCCTGGCTCATGCGGCGGGCCCGATGCGGATGTTGAAATCGGCCTCGGTATTGTCATGGGTTGAGCGATCGGTACGGTCAATCACGGCCGTTTCGCCAAAGTGGGTGACGCAACCCTCGATCAGGCCATGACAGAAATCGGCCAGAGGTCGGGGCGAGCGATAGGTCATCTGCATCGTGTCCTGATCCGGGCGCTGGACATCAAAATGCGGCAGGTCGGCATCGGGGTAAAGTTTGCGCACTTCGACATGGATTTCGTCTTCGATGGCGGCCAGCATGTCAAGGCTGCCATTGCGCCCGACAAAGAAGTCGGGGTAGTGGCGCACGAAGCTGTTCATCATCCAATGGCCGAAAAGGCGTTGAAGTTCGGGCCCCGCGATGCCGCTGTGCTGCGAAAAGCCACGGACCAGGGTCATGAGTTCTTCGCAGGGGTAGTTGCCTACGTTGGTATAGGCACCGCCCGAGGGCAGGTCGGAACGGTCGATCACGCCGTCCACGACATCCTCGCCAAAGGCGCCCTCGGCCATCGCCAGAAGTTCGACAAACACCAGGCCTTTCATTCTGCTCTCCCGAATGCGGTACAGGAAATCATCAGATTTCCGTGCTTGGCACGCCCCCCAGTGGGAACGCCCTGTTCTCCGAACGTGAATACACCAAGCCAGGGCACCTCGCCCAAGACGGCGTTGATGCCGGCCTGAACCTCGGGCATGCGGTCCCGCGCGGCCAACATGCAACCGCCGCAGTAAATGACAAGAGCGCCTGCCAGGTCGTCGTCGGCATCGTCGCGGGCCTGTTGGGCGACGCGTCCTGCCCGGGCGACAAGGCTGTCAGCGGACCCCTGCATTTGCCAAAGGCGGTCGCCGGTGGCCACGTCGGCGAAGAGGTCGAGCGAGCCGTCGAGGTTGGCCATGGCGGGATGGGCGAGCAAGTGAAAGGGCACGCCCGAGATTGCCCGGGTGACGCGGCCAAGTGGCCACAGGGTGGCGGCGGCAAGGATGGATTGGGGTGCGGGACCTGCCATTGGAACAGCGCCGCCGGTCCAGCCGTGATAGACTTGGGCGGCGGGCTTATTGTCGATCTCATACAGGCGGCGGCCTGAGACGCGTGTGACGATCCCGCTGATGCCGGTGGGCGCGTATCCGCTTTGATAGGCCGACGAGACGCCGCTCAAGGGGAAAAGGACCGACACCACAACACCGGCGCGGTGGCTGTGCAGGGGGCCGAACTGTGCCCAGTTTCCACTGACGTCATTGTCCGCAGAACTGCCGCCGACGATGGGGGTTTCGCGGCCGATCAGGGCGCGGATGGCAGTGATGACCTGTTCTTCGCATCCCGGGGCGACGGTCAGCCAGACAAGGCCCGGAACCTCACCCGGGCGGGCAGCGGCGGTCAGGGCGGCTTGGGTGGCATTGTGGGCCGCAAGGGCGGGATCCTGACCCAGATCGGCGGAGCCGGTGCCATAGCTGCCCGCCGCATCCCAGATGGCAAAGGCGCCAATTCCGGCGCCGGTGTCGATGTTCAGGCCTGCCTGGGTCATGATGCCAAGGCAGGACGACCCGCCATGCAGGGCAGGGATCCCAAGCTTTGCGGTGGCGGCAAGGCGAAGCGCCTCGGCCGAAGCGTTTGCGCCGAAATGCAGGGTCATGAAATCGGGCTTGCCGCGGTGGCCGATGTCCAGCGCCGCCGCGATTTCGGCGATGGCGTGGCTGGCGTCGCTTGCACGCGATTGTGCGGTCATTATCTGCATCGAAGATCCCAAAAAGTCCCAGATAACAGGAAACAGCGTTCTTGGGCAGTGCGCAGCGGGACTGTGATCCTATCCGAACGGGTAGGTATGGCGGTGGGTCAAGGCGTGTTCAGGGATTCGATCAGGGTGATGGGCGTCAGGACACCGCCGATCACTTGCAAGCTTGGCAGGATCTGGCCCAAGGCCACATTCCAGTCCCCCATCGCCGAACTGGGCAGGAACACCACGTCACCGGGTTCAAGCGGAAAGTCCAGACCGCGCCCCGCCAGCATGGCTTGGGCATCGATCACGATCAACTCGCCCCGGGTGGGCGCCAGGGCACGGATCACGCGGACCTCGGGCAGAAAGGCCTGGCCGGGGATCGGGCCGCCCGCAATGGAGAGCACTTGCAAAAGGGTCCGGCCCGACGTGCCGAAGGGGACGGCTTGCGGGAGGGCGACGGCGCCAAGGACATAGACCGACATATCCTCTTTGCGGGGGGCAAAGATCACGTCATGGGGTTTGATCCAGATGTTCTGGGCAAAGGCCCCGCTGCGCAGCAGGGCGTTCAGATCGACGGTGCAGGTGTGGTTGCCGCGCAGAAGGCGGGCGCCGGGCAGGTAGGCGTCTTCCTCAAGCCCGCCAGCGAGGGCGATGCCTTCGAGCATATTGGTGGCGCCGGACATGTAACGCACGCCGGGTTCGCGGAATTCGCCAAGGAAATAGATGGGGGCGCTTTCCGCCTCGATCAGCTCAACAGTGATCCAGGGGTCGATGAATTCGGAGGTATAGGCCTGCTTCAGTTCGGCCTGGATGTCGCGGGTGGATTTGCCGCCGACCTGCACCAGTTCGACAATGGGAAGCTGGACATAGCCCGCATCATCGACGCGGGCGGTCAGGTCTGACATGCCCTCGGCACCAAAGATGTTGAAGCGCAGGTTATCGCCGGGGCCGACGACATAGGAGACGCCGCGCGCCGCCTCGCCGTTCTTGACGCCTGGGGGCAGTTCGGTGTTGCCGCAGCGGGGACCAGCATGCTGGGCCGTTGCGGGGGCAGAGACGGCGATGCGCTGCACAACGCCGTCGCGGACCAAGGTGTTGGGGTTCAGGTAGGGGGCGGGCGTGCAGGCGGTCAGGACCAGAAGCGCTGTCACCGGACCCGCTGCCCGCAGCCGGCCTATCCAGTTGGATAGTGTCTGTCCCATCCGCGCCATGCCGTCTTGCCTTTCGGATGCCATCCGCCACCCGCGTGGTCGAAGGGCTATCCTGCACCGTGCAGGACTATGGAATGGGGAAACGATAATCACCGCCACGTCAATAGTCAGAAATTTGGATCCCATCATGATCACTTTGTTGAACGCTGCCCCCGATACCGGCAATCAAGGCGTAAGCGCCCTGTGCCTTTCCGCTGTGGCCGGGTTGGCCGCGCGCGATGCGGGGCCGGTTGCGGTGGCGGATCATGGCCGGGGTCGGCGGCAGGCGGACTGGGGCTTTGCCTCGGTCGACTTGGTCGGTTTGACGCACAGCCGCCGCTATTGGCGTGGCGAAAGCCTGGCCACGGTGCGGGCGCTGGCGCGGATTGGCGGCGGGTTCAGCCCGACGGCGCGGATGATTGCGGGGTCGCGGGTCATTCTGGACGTGTCGGGCGGTGACAGCTTTACAGATTTGTACGGGCCGCACCGGTTTCGGTCGATGGTGCTGTCGAAGCGCTTGGCGCTGGACAATGGGTTGCCGCTGATCTTGCTGCCGCAAACGCTGGGGCCGTTCCGTGGGGCGGAAGCGCGGGCCGAGGCGGTGGGAATTTTGGCTGCGGCGCGTGCCGTTTGGGTTCGTGATGCGGCGTCGCTGGCGTTCTTGCAAGAGGCGCTGGGGTCGCGGTTTGACCCAGAGCGGCATCGGTTGGGGCTGGATATGGCGGTGGCCTTGCCGCAAGCCGCGCCGCAGGCTCTGTCGCCCCGGCTGCAGGTCTGGCTGTCGGCGGCGCGTGGGTTTCCGTTGGCGGGGTTGAATGTGTCGGGATTGCTGATGTCGGACCCGGTCAAGGCGCAGGGGTTGTTCGGGCTGGCTGACCGCCATGATGCGCAGATCGAGGCGGCGGCGCGGGCGGTGCTGGAGGCGCATTCAAGGATGCGGTTGCTGCTGGTCAGCCATGTGCACCGCAGCCCCGGTGACATGGAAAGCGATCTGGCGGCGGCAACGGCGCTGAAGGCGCGGCTGGATGGGGACTATCCGGACCGGATCGAGGTTCTGCCGGGTGCGATGAATGCGATGGAGTTGAAGGGCGTGCTGGCGCGGCTGGATTGGTTTGCGGGTGCGCGAATGCATGCGACGATTGGTGCGTTCTCGGCGGGCACCCCGACGCTGGGACTGGGCTATTCGGACAAGGCGGCGGGAGTCTTTGCGCAGTGCGGCATCGGTGCGCATGTGGCGGACCTGCGGGTGCTGGATGCGGCGGGGATCGGGGCGGCGGTGGCGGCATCGGTCGCGCGGCGTGTTGCGATGCGGGCCGAGTTGGATGCGCTATTGCCGGGCATTCTGGCCCGGGCGGAAGCGCAGATGGATGCCATTGTCGCGCAGATCGGGCGCTGAGGCGATGCGCGCCGCCCTGTCAGGACGGGCTTTGGCCTGGGCCGTGCCGATGCTGGCCGAGGCGGGGGCGCTCATGCGTTCGGCCATGATGGCATGGGCTATCGGGCCGGATGAGTTGGGGCGGGCGATGGTGCTGGCCCTGACGCTGCGGCTGGCAGAAATGATCAGCGACATCGGGGTCGAGCGTTTGCTGGCACAGTCGCCGGATGGTGATGCGCCGGGGTTTTTGCGGGCGTTGCATGGTGCTGCGCTGATCCGCGGGGTGGCGATGGCGGGGCTGCTGGCGCTGCTGGCCTGGCCTGCCGCCTGGGCTTTGCCGGGTGGGGCGGGCGGGGCGACCTATGCCGCGCTGGCACTGGTTCCCCTGATCCGGGGCGCGTTGCATCTGGATTATCGGCGGGCGGAGCGGGGCTTTTCCTATCGCGCGATGGCGGTGGTCGAGGGCGGGGCGGTGGTTGCGATGTTGATCGCGCTGCCTTTGGTTGTGGCCGTGTGGCCGGATCACCGGGCGATGCTGGCGGTGCTGGTGGTGCAGGCGGGCGCGCAGGTGGTGTTGTCGCATCTGATGGCGGGGCAGCGCTATGGCGTGGCGTTTGAGCGCAGCGTTCTGCGGGCGGCGTTCGGGTTTGGATTGCCGCTGATGGGCAATGCGGTGCTGATGTTCCTGACCTTTCAGGCTGACCGGCTGATCGTGGCGGGGGCCTTTGGCTGGTCCGAGGTGGCGGTTTACGGGGTTGCCATGCAGTTGGCGATTCTGCCGGCACAGATTGCCGGGCGGGCGGCTGCGTCGTTGTTGGCACCCAGGATGCGATTGGCGCTGGCGGGTGGCACGTTGGCGGCGGTTACGGCGGTGTCGTTGCGGGCCTATCTGCTGTTGGGGCTGGCCTTTGCGGCGGGATTTGCGGCGCTGGCGCCTGAGGCGATTGCGCTGGTTTATGGGCCTGCGTTCCGGCCTGACCTGTTGCTGGCGCTGGCCTTTGGGGTGGCTGCGGGGGCGCGGATTGTGCGCACGCCGCTGTCTCAGCGGGCGGTCACGCTGGGGCGGACGGGGGACCCGGCGCGGGCCAATCTGTGGCGGGCTGCGGCGCTGATCCCGGCCTTTGGGTTTGCCTTGGCCGGGTTGCCCCTGACCGCGCTGGCGCTGGCCGCCGCCTGTGGCGAAGTTGCCGCCACTCTGTCTGCCCTTTTTCTGGCGCGCCGCCCTGCGGTGGTTGGCCCAATGGAGTGTTTGCCATGATTGCCGATCCGATTACCAAAGCTGTTGCCTGCAACCTGTGCACGGGCTGTGGGGCCTGTGCCGGTGCCTTCCCGGACGTTATTCGGATGGTGGATGATCCGCTGAATGGCCGTCGCCCGGTGGTGGCCAAGGGTGAGGCGGCGCAGAAGGCGGCGGTGCAGGCGGCCAGCTTGTGCGCAGGGGCCGGGGCTGATTTCACCAGCTTGCCGCGCAGGGACGCAATTGACCGCGACTGGGGACCGGTTCTGGCGGCCTGGCAGGGGCATGCGGCGGATGACGAGATCCGGTTTCGCGGGTCCTCGGGTGGGGCGGTGACGGCGCTGGCGTTGTTCGCGTTGCAGTCGGGGCTGGTGCAGGGGGTGGCCCATATCGCGGCACGGGCCGATGATCCGCGATTGAACGAAGCGGTGATCAGCCATGACCGGGCGGGTTTGCTGCGCGGGGCGGGGTCGCGCTATGCGCAGGCCAGTCCGGCGGAGGCTTTGGGAGCGATTGCGGCGGGGGATGTGCCGGTGGCCTTTGTCGGCAAGCCTTGCGATGTCGCCTCGGTCGCCAAGGCAGCGGGGGCTGATGCGGGTTTGGCGGCCAAGCTGCCGCTGACGATTGCGATTTTCTGCGCGGGGGCGCCGAACCTGAATGCCACGGAAAAGCTGTTGGACCGGTTGGAGGTGCCCAAAGGCGCCCGGCTGACCGACCTGCGCTATCGCGGGGCAGGGTGGCCGGGGCTGATGCAGGCCCGCTGGGTGAATGAGGATGGGGTCGAGGTGACGTCCAAGGGCATTCCGTACGGCGAGGGCTGGGGCGGCATTCTGCAATCGGAGCGGCGCTGGCGTTGCCGGATTTGCACGGATCACACGGGGGCGTTTGCCGATATCTCGGTGGGCGATCCGTGGCACACGCCGCCTGCGGGGCATGAGGATGCGGGTCGGTCGCTGATCGTGGCGCGTACGGCGCGGGGTCTGGCCCTGGTCGAGGCAGCGATTGCGGCGGGGGTTCTGGTGGCAGCGCCCGAGGGGCGCGACGCGATTGCCAAGGCGCAGCCGGGGTTGGCTGCGACACTGGGCGCGGTTTGGGGGCGGCGGTTGGTGATGCGGGGGGCGGGGATGCCGGTGCCTGCGGACAGGGGCCTGCCCTTGTGGAAGCATTGGCTGGCTTTGCCGGTGCGGGCCAAGGTATCCTCGGTCGCGGGGACGGTGAAGCGGATTGTGAAAACGCGGCTTTGGCGGCCTGTGGTGGTAGGGCAATGAACCTCTCCGACGCCCTGCTGCCCGCCAAGCCCAATAATCTGCACGCCTTGCGGCTGGTGGCTGCATCGGCGGTGGTGGTCAGCCATGCCTGGCCGCTGGCCTATGGCGCGGGCACGCATGAACCGTTGGAGGCGTGGACCGGCCATTCGCTGGGCGGTTGGGCGGTTGTGGTGTTTTTCTTCCTGTCGGGGTTGCTGATCGCGCAAAGTGCGGCGCGGCGGGATGCTGCGGCGTTCTGGACGGCGCGGGCCAAGCGCATTCTGCCGGGTTTGGCGGGGGCGCTGATTGTGACCCTGATGCTGGCTGCGGCATCGGGGGGGAGTGTGTCGGTCATGGTTGGGGCCGATTATGTGCTGCGCGGGCTGACGCTGTTATCGCTGGAGCACAGCATTCCGGGAGCCTATGCGGCCAACCCGATGCCCGGTCTGGTCAATGGGCCCCTGTGGAGCCTGTTTCATGAAGTGGCGGCCTATGCGATTTGCTTTGCGGCAGTGCGCAGTGGGGTGATGGCGCGCTGGCCGCTGGTGGTGCCGGTGCTGGCGCTGGCCTTGTGGGCGATGCCGGGGCTGCCGGCGCGGGTGGAAACCTTTGCGCCGTTGTTCGTGGCCTTTGCGGCGGGGATGACGGTGTGGCGGTTTGGGGCGCAGTGGCCGGTGACCTGGCAGGCGCTGGTGGTTTTGGGGGTCCTTGCGCCGCTGGCCTGGCCATTTGCGGTGCTTGCCTTGGGTCAAGCCACGCTTTTATTGGCATTTCGCGCGCCGCCTATCCGGTTGCGCCATGATCTGTCCTTTGGCGTGTATGTCTATGGTTGGCCTGTTGCGCAATACATCCTGCACCAGTCGCCGGGCCTGACCGCCCCGCAACTGGCAGTCGCAAGCCTTGCCGCCACCTTGCCTGTGGCGCTTATCAGCTGGCGGTTGATCGAACAGCCGTCGCTTGAGTTGCACGGCCGGACTGCCTGACCTTTAACCGGTGTGACCCATGACTGCCGCCTTGCCCCGCACCCGCAGATTGTTCGGCGTTCCTGTTGTGGTGGCGCTGTTCTTTCTGGGCATGATGCTGCCGACCTCGGTGTCGGTCAGCGCGGGGGGGCTGCGGCTCTCGGTGTTTCGGGTCGTGCTGCTGGTGATGTTCGTGCCGATGGTCCTGACGTTGCTGTCGGGCAAGCGGGGGAAGATCACATTGTTTGACGCGCTGGCGCTGGGCCATGCGTTCTGGGCGCTGCTGGCGCTGATCGCCTGGGGCGGGCTGCGGCAGGGGATCGAATCTGGCGGGATTTACATCGTCGAGTTTCTGGGGGCCTATCTGGTGGGCCGTCTTTGCATCCGCAGTTACGAGGATTTCGCGGCCTTTGCCCGGTTCTTTGTGGTGACGGTCTGCGTGCTGCTGATCTTTACGATCCCCGAGGCGCTGACCTCGGTCCACATCCTGCACGACAGCATTGCGCGGGCGATGGGGGGGCCGATGGCGCCATTCATCGAACAGCGGATGGGATTGGAGCGGACGTTCGGGCCGTTTGACCACCCGATCCTGTACGGGGTCTTTTCGGCATCGGCGTTTTCGCTGGCCTATTTCGTGGTGGCTGAAAAGCGGCTGACCAACTGGCGTGGGATGGCGATGGTTGTGGGGGTGGCGCTGGCCACGTTCCTGTCAGCCTCGGGCGGGCCATATGTCGTGTTGATGATGCAGATATTTGTGGCCGGGTGGGAGCGGGTTCTGGGCAAGATCCATGGCAGATGGAAGATGCTGTTTGGGTTGTTCGGGCTGGTCTATCTGGCCATCGACCTGTTTTCCAACCGCACGCCGTTTCATGTGTTTGTCACCTATTTCACCTTCTCGATCACGTCTGCCTACAACCGGATCCTGATCTTCGAATACGGCTCGGCCGAGGTTGTGCGCAATCCGATCTTTGGCATCGGGCTTGGCGACTGGATCCGCCCGGTGTGGATGTCGGACAGCATGGACAATTTCTGGCTGCTGATCGCGGTGCGCTATGGCTTGCCCGCGTGGCTGATGCTGGTTGGGCTGATGGGCGGGCTGCTGTGGGCAACTGCGCAGCGCAAGGGGTTGCCAGAGTCATGGCGGCGGGCGCGGCATGCCTGGGCCTTCACGCTGTTCGGGATCACCGTGGCGGCTGCAACCGTGCATCTGTGGAACGCGCTGTTTGTGCTGTTCATCTTTCTGATTGGTGCGGGGACCTGGCTGCTGGATGCCAAGCCGGACGCACCGGCCCGCGCGAAGGCCGCACTTCGCAAACCCATTGCCCGCCTGGTTCCAGCGCGGATGTTTTGACAGGAAATCCCATGACCAAAGCAAACCTTGATCTTTCGATCGTCATCGTGAACTGGAACACCCGCGACATGCTGCGCGATTGCCTTGCGTCGG
Source organism: Pseudorhodobacter antarcticus (assembly GCA_945897655.1). Lineage (GTDB taxonomy): Bacteria > Pseudomonadota > Alphaproteobacteria > Rhodobacterales > Rhodobacteraceae > Stagnihabitans. The sequence continues at coordinate 9,211 of CAMDHB010000018.1, read as the reverse complement.
TGTTTGCCGGGCTGGGTGCGCTGGAGGCCGAGGTGTTTGTGGTGGACAACGGGTCCACCGACGGATCGCCCGAGATGTTGGGGGCCGAGTTTCCGCAGGTGGTGACGATTGCCAACCGCGACAATCGTGGCTTTGCGGCAGCGAACAATCAGGCGCTGTTTCAGGCGACTGGGCGTCATCTTATGCTGCTGAACACTGATACGCTGGTGCATGGGGCGGTCTTGCCGGATGCGGTGGCGTTTCTGGATGCCAACCCGCGTGTCGGGGTGATGGGGCCGCGGGTTTTGAACCGGGATGGGTCCGTGCAAGCCTCGGCCACGGCCTATCCGTCGCTGGGGCGGTTGGTGGGGCAGACCTTGGGGCTGAACCGGATTGCGGCGCTGGATGGGTACCGGATGTCGGGCTGGGACCGGCAAAGCCAGCGGTCGGTCGAGGTCATCTCGGGCTGTGCGATGCTGGTGCGGCGGGCGGCGATGGTGCGGGTGGGTCTGCTGGATGCCGGGTTTTTCTTTTACGGCGAGGAGACGGATTGGTGCCGCCGGTTTGCCGATGCTGGCTGGGAGGTGGTGTTTGCCCCGGTGGGTGAGATTACCCATTTCGGCGGCGGATCGGTGCGCAACCTGAACCACCGGCGGGATGTGATGCTGACCGAAGGCACGGTGCGGCTGCACCGCAAGCATGGTGGGCTGATGAGTGGGCTGGCGTGCTATGGGCTGCTGGCCGTCTTCAACGCCTCGCGCGCCATTCTGTGGTCGGCGGTCAGTCTGACCCGGCGTCCGGGCGCGGCGGCGCGGGCGCGGCATTTCCTGGCCGTCTGCGCTGATTTCGGCCGGGCCTGGCCGCGTGGGGTGCGGGCATGAAGGTTCTGCTGATCGCGCCCAATATCGATGGCACCGATGTCGGTGAGGCCTTTGTCGCCTTCAAATGGGCCGAGGCGTTGGCGGCGCTGGTCGATCTGACCGTGCTGTCCTTTGAGCGGCCGGGGCGTGAGGCGCTGGCGTGTCAACTGCCCGGTGCGCGGGTCGTGAAATGGGCGGAACCCGCTTGGGCCCGCAAGCATGAGCGGCTGAATGCCATGCTGAAACCGGCCTGGCCGGTGTTTGCGCGGCATGTGCGGACTTGGGTTGCGGCGGCGCTGGTACGGGGTGAAAGCTTTGATCTGGCACATCAGTTGATGCCGCAGGCGGCGCGTTACCCCTCGCCCCTGCGCCATTTTGATGTGCCCTATATCATTGGCCCGCTGGGCGGGGCGCTGGTTACCCCGGCGGCGTTTCGCGCCGAGGCGGGGACGGCACCCATGTTCACTCGGCTGCGGAGCTTGGATGCCTGGCGGTTTCGTCATGATCCCTGGCTGCGTGCCAGCTATGCCGGGGCGGCCTGTGTTCTGGGGGTGGCACCCTATGTCAGGGACATCCTGCGCGACATCCCGTTGCAGCGGTTCGAACCTGTGCTGGAACTGGGGATTGACGGGGTGGAGCCTGCGACGCTGCTGCCGCACAAGGAAGGTCGCCTGCGCCTGTTGCATGTCGGGCGCGGGGTGCGGACCAAGGGATTGCGGGATGCGGTGCGCGCCCTGGCGCAGCTGGGCGATCTGGATGTGACGCTGACCAGTGCGGGGGCAGGCGAAGAAATCGCCTTGGCCGAGGCCGAAGCGCAGGCGCTGGGCGTGGCGGACCGGGTCACGTTCCTGGGCCGCCAACCGCGTGAGGCGGTTGAGGATTTGTACCGCAGCCATGACGTTTTCCTGTTCCCGTCCTTTCGCGAACCGGCGGGCGGGGTGTTGTATGAGGCGATGCGCCACGGCTTGCCGGTGATCACGGCGGCACGGGGCGGGCCGGATTTCATTGTGGATGATGCGTGCGGCATACGGGTGCCCGTGACACATCCTGCGGGCTATGCCGCCGACATCGCCGCCGCCGTGCGCCCATTGGCGGGCGATTCGGCGCTGGTGCGGCGGATGGGTCAGGCCGCGCGTGCAAAGGTTCTGGAGGAAGGGTTGTGGCCTGCCAAGGCCGCCCGGATGGTTGGCCTGTACCAAAGCATCCTTGCGGGTTCGACCGGGCAGGTCACCTATCCGATGGGGTATGGGGCATCCCCCATTGTGTCACAGGAATTCCCTTTGCGTACAAGCGGTTGAGAATTGTTGGCGGTATAGGTTGGCAACAGAAATAACGCCAATCGAAAGCCGAAACATGCCGCGCCAGACCTCCAGAGCCCGCCCACAACGCCTGCTTGCCGTAGCCTCTGGTGGGGGGCATTGGGTCCAGATGATGCGGCTGCGCCCAGCGTTTGAGGGGGCAGAAGTTCACTATGCTACCCCCGATGCAAGTGCTGCGGCGATCGTCGCACCTGCGCCGGTTCACATCTTTCCGGACGCCTGCAAGGACACCCCGCTGCGGTTGATCGTGACGGCGCTGCGCCTGGCGGTGATCGTGGTGAAGGTGCGTCCTGATGTGGTGATCTCGACCGGGGCTTGTGGGGGATACCTTGCGATCTGTGTCGCGCGACTGATGGGCGCGCGGACCATGTTCATCGACAGCATCGCGAATGCGCAAAAGCTGTCCCTCTCGGCCCGTTTGGCGCGTGGTGTTGCCCACCGTGTGCTGAGCCAGTGGCCCAAGGTCGCAAGCGCCACCGGCACCGAGTTCAGCGGCGCTGTGATCTGACCCCCCCAAACCCCGAAAGGCAAAGCCATGATCTTCGCTACTGTCGGCACACAGCTGCCATTCGACCGCCTGCTGTCCGCGCTGGACGCCTGGGCCGCACTTCACAGGGATATTCCAGTGCTGGCCCAGACCGGGTCTGATGCGACGCGCTATGTCAACCTGACCTGCCAGGCGCATCTGGATCAGACCGCCTTTGCCGCACGAATGGCGGAGGCAAAGGTGATCGTGGCGCATGCCGGGATGGGAACCATCCTGCAGGCCGCCGAGGCGGGCAAGCCGCTGATCCTGATGCCGCGCCGTGCCGATATGGGTGAGCATCGCAATGACCACCAACTGGCAACGGCGGTCGAGATGGCCGTTCTGTCCAACGTGACTGTTGTGCATGATGCAACTGGCCTTGCGACAGCGTTGGAGCGGGCGTTGGACCGGACCGAGGCATTTCAGCCGGTTCTATCGGGCACCGCGCAGCCCCGCCTGATCGAGGCATTGAAGGAGTTCATCTGGTCCGAGGATACCCGTCCGGCCCCCGCGAAACGCCGCATCATGGGGTGGGTCCGGGCATGACCGCGCGCGCATCCGTCCTGATCCCGGCCTGGAACGAGGCGGGGGTGATCGCACAGACGTTGACCGCGCTTCGCGACCCGCGCCTGCATCTGATTGTGATCGCGAATGCCTGCACGGATGCAACCGCTGCCGTGGCGCGGGGTGCGGCTCCACAGTCGCTGGTTCTGGAAACCGCACGGTCGGGCAAGACGCATGCGCTGAACCTTGGGTTGACGCACGCATTGCCGGGCCTGCCGATTGTGTGCCTGGATGCTGATCTGGCAACGACGCCGGAAATGATCCTGTCGCTGGTGGCAGCACTGGATCCGGCCCTGGCCGCCTGTGGGCGGATGGACGTTGACGCATCAAGATCGTCGATGCTGGTGCGGGCCTACATGCGGGGCTGGGCGCTGAACCCCTATTTCCGCAATGGCAAGTTTGGCGGGCTGTTCGCGTTGTCTGCGGCAGGTGCCGCGCGGGTGTTTCCCCTTCCGGAAGTGACGGCGGATGATGAATGGATCCGCCGCAGCTTTGCGCCGGACGAGATGGCCTTTGTGGCCGCCTGCAGCTTTACCGCGCGGGCCCCGCGTGATCTGGCGACCCTGATCCGGGTACGTCGTCGGTCCTTGCGCGGGGCACGGGCGGTTCAGGCCGCGGGCCTGCCGGCGGATGGTGGGCTGAAGTCCATGGTGAAGCGGGCGCTGCTGCGCCCGTCGCTTTGGGGCGATTTTGCCGTTTTCGCGGCGGTGATGGCCTTGGTTCGCGTGCAACTGGCGCTGGAACCCTGCGCTGCCCGCACCGCATGGGAGCGGGACACGACCAACCGCCCGACCGGGGTGGCGTCATGAACGCGTCCCTTGCCATTGCCCATGACGAGCAGCCGGATCAGATTGATGCCGCACCGCGTGTGCCTGCGGAACAAAGCCCCATTGCGGGGCTGGTTCGGGCGATGCGCGGGCGTTGGCTGTGGACCGCTGCGGCCGCCGTCACGCTGGGGGCAGGATTTGCCACACTGGGCGCGCTGTCGGGTGTGAAGCTGTACGATTCCCAAGCGATTTTGCGGATTTATCCGCAAGAGGCGAACATCCTGTACCGGACGGGTGACGATTCGGTCCTGAAAACCTTTGACAGCTTTGTGAAGGCGGAAACCAGCTATGTCGCCTCTCATCCGGTGATGGAGCGGGCCACGCTGGGTCTGAAAGAGCTGTTCCCCGTGCTGGCGGCTGACATGTCGGCTGACGACCTGACCGGGTCGATCGAGATCAAGCGCAATGACAGCCTGATCGTGCTGACGACGAAGTCGCGCGAAGCGGAGTTTGCGCCGGCCAAGCTGGAAGCGGTGATTGCCGCCTATCTGGACCTGAAGGCCGAGACAGAGGCCAAGCGCAGCGCGGTGCGTCTGGGTGAGTTGCAGGACCGCGAGGCAGAACTGGCCGCCCGTCAGGCCGAGATTAGGCAGCGGACACTGGCGGTGGGTGGGGAGTTTGGCATTGACGCGCTGACCAAGGCGCATGTGGAAAAGGTGGCGCAGATTGACGCGCTGGCCGCACGCCGCGGCGAGGTTGAGGCGACGCTGGTGTCGCTGCGCGCGGCCAAGGGCATGTCATCTGCTGACATGGCGGATGAGGAGATTCTGCGTGCAACGCTTTTGGACCATGGTTTGGCAGACCTAAACTACGACCGCGCCAAGCGGGAGGCGGAGCTTTCTACTCTACAAATCCGGTATCGCGCGGACAGCGCACCTATCCGCAACAAGCTTGCCGAAATTGCGGTGATTGATCAGGCGATGGCCGATCGGCGCGAGCAGATCAAGGTGCTGGGTCAGACGGGGGCGTTAACGGACACATCAAAGGCTGATCCGCAGGCAAGCGTCGATGAGATTGCGGCCTTGCTGGAAAAGGTCACCAAGCAGCTGGAGGCGACCCGGATCGAAGCGCGCGAGTTGAATGGCAAGCGCGCCGAACTGGCCGCGTTGCAGGAAGAGGCGGTTGATGTCCGCGCCCTGCTGGACGACACCCGCAAGGCGCTGGAGATCATCCGGCTGGAGGCAGGGCGCGCCTTGCCCGGCTATTCCGTGGTGATGTCGCCGCCGTCGCATTCGGACGATCCGTCCGAGGACAGCACCAAGATGAACGCGGCTGCTGGCCTGGGCGGTGGTATGGCGCTGGCGCTGTTCCTGGCGCTGGGTCTGGGGATGACCTCGGGTCGGGTGCGCTATTCCGATACGCTGACGCGTCACAGCCATTTGGTGCCGGTTCTGCGCGTTTTGCGCAAGGATCAGCCTGATGCGCCAGAGGCCGACAGCTTGCGCAATGCGTTGCAACTGCAGCCGCTGCGTGCGCCACGGCTGGTTGGTGCGACAAGGGTGATTGCCATCACGCGGCCCGACTCTGGGACGGCGGATGCGCTGGCGCTGGGGCTTGCCCAAAGCTTTGCACGGGCCCATGTGCGCACCTTGCTGATTGACGCCGATCTGACGGCGCCCGGTCTGACCGCCCGGCTGGCCATGACCGAAGTGCCAGGCTGGCGCGAAGTGTTGACCGGGCAGGCGGCGGCCCCTCAGGTGTTCCCACCCTTTGGCGCGCTGACGGTTCTGCCGGCAGGTCTGGCGGAGGATGTCCACGCCGGGTCCATCGGCATCGGGGCGATTCGCGCGGCCTTGGGTCGGCTTGGGCTGGGCGTAGACCTGGTGATCCTGAATGTGGGGTCGCTGCGGGACAACCCGGCTGCGGACCTGCTGATTTCTGCCGCCGATCTGGCTGTGGCCGAAGTGCGCCCCGGCGACCGTCAATCTGCCGTGGCTGCCCGCGTGGCCCATCTGGACAGCCTGCCCCGGCAGGGCGCCGTCTTTGCCTTTACCGGCACAAAGGCGGGCGATCCGGGCCTGATGCCCTGAAATTTCCCATTCCAACCCTCTCCCTTCAACTTTGCGAGTGTCACGATGTCTGCCTTGACGATTTCCTTGAATTTCCCTCAGTCGGTTGCTGGGCTTCATCCCGTCTGGAAGCGCCCCCTGGATGTGTGCCTGACCTTGTTTGGCCTTTCGGCGATCTGGCCGGTGTTGCTGGTGGTGGCGATGGCGGTGCGGCTGTCGAGCCCCGGACCGGTGTTCTTCGTGCAAACCCGCATTGGCCGTGATGGCAAGCCGTTCGGCATGATCAAGTTCCGTTCAATGTATGCCGATGCCGAGGCGCGCCGCGCGGACCTGTTGGCGCAGTCTGACCGCGAGGGGGTGTGCTTCAAATCCCGCAACGATCCGCGGATCACGCCGGTGGGCCGCATCCTGCGCCGTCTGTCGCTGGATGAGTTGCCGCAGATTTTCAATGTGTTGCGTGGGGATATGTCTCTTGTGGGCCCGCGCCCCGCGCTGCCCGAAGAAGTGCGCGCCTATCCGACCCGCGCCGTTGGCCGCTTGGCTGTTCTGCCGGGGATCACCGGGCTTTGGCAGGTGTCGGGCCGGGCCGAGATTGGCTTTGACGAGATGGTCGAGATGGACCTGGCCTATGCCGCCGATGGCCGGCTGACCACGGACCTTGCCCTATTGTTTCGCACCTTTCGCGCCGTCCTCACCGGCCGTGGCGCCTACTGACCCCTTCTTTCAATCTGGAGTACTGTTATGTTTGCTGAACCACTTCCCGTGGCCACCAAGGTCACGGCACTTGAACTGGCCGAAACGATGTTCGGCGACGGGATCAAGGTTGTTTCTGCCACGTACAAGGGTGATCCGCTTTCAGCGGGGATCTACACGCAAGGCACCAAATTCGCAGCTGGCGTCGTCCCATCGGACAGCGGCGTGATCCTTTCGTCCGGCCAGGTGACAGAGTTCACCAATGGAAAGGGTGATGCCAATCAGTCCCAGTCAACATCAAGCGATGTCAAAGGCATTGATGGCGACAAGGCGATGAACACGATCGCGGGCGCCAAGACCTTCGACGCGGTGTTCCTTGAAGCAAGCTTCATTCCCGAAGGCGACACGCTGACGATGCAACTGGTCTTTTCGTCCGAAGAATACCCCGAATGGGTGAAGTCAGGCTTCAACGATGTGGTTGCCATCTGGGTGAATGGCACGCTTTTGCAGTTGTCGGTGGGCGATGGCACCATCTCGATTGACAACATCAACGAAAAGACGAACCCGAACCTTTACCGCGACAACGGCGATGGATCGTTGAACACCGAGATGGACGGGCTGACCTTTGTGTTGACCCTGAAGGCCCCGGTAAAACCTGGCGCCGAGAACACGATCAAGATCGGCATCGCCGATGCAGGCGATGCGATCTACGATTCGGCCCTGATGATCGTTGCGGATTCGGTTCAGACCGCGCTGATTGCGCAGGATGATCTGGTGGCTGTCACGACCCGGGGCGAGACCGTGGTTTCCCTACTGGACAATGACACCGTGAAAGGCCGTGACGGCGTGGTGATCAGCCATCTGGCGGACCAGGCGGTCAAGGTGGGCAGCGTGGTGACCCTGGGAACGGGCGAAAAACTGTTGTTGAACGCCGATGGCACTGTCACAGTTTTTGCGACGGAGACGAGTGCAAAGGTCATCTTCAGCTATACGATCACCGATAAAACCGGCACGTCGGATACAGCCTTTGTCACCGTCACCCCGTCGCCTGTGGATGGCACTGAGGGCAGTGACCAGATGGGTGTTGGATACCGCGACGCGGAAGGCAACATCATCGATGGGGCAGATGGTCTGTCCGAAGTGATTTACGCGCATGGCGGAAATGACAAGGTCACGGCCGGATTTGGCAATGACGACATCTATGGTGGCGACGGCAACGATTTCGTCCGCGCCGGTGACGGCGACGACCTGTTGGATGGGGGCGCTGGCAATGACGTGCTGGATGGCCAACTTGGCGCCGACACGATGGCAGGCGGTGCTGGCAACGATGTGTTTTACATCAACGATGCCGGGGATGCGGTGACCGAAGGGTCCAACGGCGGTTACGACAAGGTCATCTCGGACATCTCGATGACGCTGGGTGCCAATTTTGAAGAGTTGTGGCTGCGCGAAGGCACCAAGGCATCTTCTGCCATGGGAAATACGCTCGCCAATAAGATTATCGGCAATTCGCAAGACAATCAGGTCTGGGGTTTTGCCGGCAATGATCAGCTTTTTGGCGAAGATGGCGCAGATGTCGTGTCCGGCGGTCTGGGCGCAGATAACCTCTTTGGTGGGGCAGGCGACGACTTTCTGTCAGGCGACGAAGGCAACGACAAGGTCTATGGCGGCACGGGGTCGGATACGCTGGTCGGGGGCCTGGGCAGCGACAGCCTGACTGCCGGAAGTGATTGCAGCAAGTTGGAAGGCGGTGCCGGACGCGATCTGCTGGTTGGCGGCGCGGGACAGGACGTCTTCATTTTTGCAACCGGATCGGGCCGAGACACGGTCATCGACTTTGAGGTTGGCTTGGACAAGCTTGTCCTGGACGGGATCGACATGAAGTCCGTCCAGACCGTGCTCCGGGGTGACACGCTTCTCGTCAGTTGGGGCACAACGGACCACATCAAGGTGGACCTGATCGGCTTGGTGAGTGGCGATCTGGATCTGTTTGTCTGATGATCTTCTTGTGATGCAGGTCGGTTCGTTGCGAGCCAGCCTGCATCACAAGCCGTCCGTGTGACGCGAATGCCGCCAAGGGCCGCCTGTATCCATAATGCCAGCGTCTTAGCCGACCGCAGCCAAAATCGCCGCACGGCCCTCACCGGAGGAATACTGACAAATCATCGTATGTTTATGCTTTAGCTGGGGTTGCCTTCCCCATCATCGGCTTCTATACGCATCGGAAGTGTCGCGGGGTGGAGCAGCCCGGTAGCTCGTCAGGCTCATAACCTGAAGGCCGCAGGTTCAAATCCTGCCCCCGCAACCAAAGAATTATGCTAATGAAACAATAAGATAGCCTCACCCCAGTGAGGCTTCTTTGTTTTTGGTCTCAGGAAAATTGCCGCGTCCATTGCTACTTTGAAAACTTGTGTGGATTCCAACAAGCCGGGAC